>DASZJY010000001.1:0-10058 GCA_035947635.1 Acidimicrobiales bacterium
GCTCACTGAGGCCAGCGGGGAGACGATGGGCGGTACCGGGTGTGGTGGCGGCGGCCCCGCTCTCGGCTGCGAGCCGGTCGAGGGTGGCCTCGGCCGCACGGCGTTCCATGGCCGCCCCGTCGTCGTCGCCCATCGCATCGCAGGCGGCAGCGATCACCAGGCGCGTTCGGGCGGCGTCGTAGGGCGCCTCCAACTCGCGCCAACCCGAGAGCGCCGCCCGCAGCGAGACCAGTGCACCGGTCGGATCGCCCTGGGCCAAGCGGACGGTGCCCGTCAGCTGGGCAGCCTGCGCCCGCAGGAGCGGCGAACCGAACTCCAGCGCGATCCCGGCCAGTTCGTGCACGGCCGCGTTGGCGGCGTCCACGTCGCCCGCGGCCAGCATGATCTCGCCGTACGGACCGAGCACCTTGGCCCGTCCGACCGCCCGCTCGGACTGGGCCAGTGCCCGGCGAACCCCGGCTCGGGCGGCGTCGACCCGACCCTCGGCCAGGCGCAGCAGCGACAACCCGGGATGGGGGTCACAGCCGGCCTGGTGGGCCCGCTCGTACGCCTGCTCGGCCTCGGCGAACTCGCTTCGCAGCCGGTGCAGCTCGGCCTCGACGTAGTGGGCGCCGCCGATCACCAGCAGGTTGACGGGTTGGGCCAGCCGCTCGCACGCTTCCCGGGCGACGGCCACGCCCTCGGCCCATCGCCCGTGCAGCTGCAGCAACTCGGCCCGGTGCAGCAGGCAATGGCCGCGATAGAGGACGAGGTCGGGCTGGGCGTCGCACCACCGGGTGAACGACTCGCACCACACCTCGCAGCGGCGGACGTCGAACACCTCGTGGCAGCCGTCGATCACCGTGCAGTAGGCGTCGCCGGCGACGATTGGGGACACTTCACCGGCCTCGACCGACACCATGACCTCGTCGAGCAGGGACAGGCCTTCCCCCACGTCCCCGAGGTAGATCACGCAACGGCCGACCCCGAGGTTGGCAAGCGCCCGTAGCTCGCGGTCCCCGAACCGCTCGGCGACCTTGGCGGCACGGGCAAAAAGCTCCCGCGCGCCGGGGATGTCGTCATCCTCGAAGATGCGGCACATGCCGGCGGCGTACTCCAGGTAGCCGTGCTCGATGCAGTCCGGGGCCTGATCCAGCAGCTGGCGGGCCCGCGCCACCCACCCGCTAGACCGGCCGATGTCTCCCTTGAACCCGAAGGCTTGCGCCAGCTGGATGCCGAGCCGGGCCGCCCGGGGAAGGTCACCCGCCTCGAGGCAGGCGGCGTGGGCCTCGGCCCAACGATCGAACGCCTCCCCCTCCCGGCCGGTCAAATAGGCGACCGCGCCGAGGGAGTCGAGCTCGTCAACCGACAGTCGCCTCGACGCCGCCCGCTCGGTCAGCAGCCGGTATGCCCGCCCCCACTCGTGCTGCTCAAGGGCCTGGTGGGCGGCGTCCTCTAGCGGTCCCACAGCACCAGTGTCGTCGCGCCGAGCGCCTCAGGCGAAGAAGGAACCGACCTGTTCGGGCGCGACACCCAGGAACATCCACATCTCGGCGATTCGGTCGCCGTCGAACCGGTACACAAAGGCGTTGTCGGACTCGAGGGTCTTGCCGTTGCGCCCAAGGGTGGCGTGCTCCCACTCGGCGGCCCAGCCGTCCACGCCCACGCAGAACTTCTGCTCGAGGCGAACGTCGCCGTTGGTCGCCTCGATGACCGAGCCCAGCACCTCGAGGAGGCCGGTGACGCCGGGGTGATCGCCCGCCCGCTCGTACGGGCCCCGCAAATGGAAGATGAAGTCCTCGGTGAAGAGCTCGGAGAGGGTGTCCTTGTCCTGCTCGAAGATGGCCTGGGTCATGCGGTTGACGGTGGTGACGTTGGGGTGCTGGCTCATTTTCGTTCCTCCCGGCATCGGTGGTCATTGCGGGGAGAGTGTGCGATCGCCGGTGGGCGGCGCGCATCGGGAGAACGTCGGATCCTCGGGCCGGGGCGCGATCAGACGTTTGTCCGATGCGCCGGCGGGCGGCGACTCCGTATGGTCCACTCCATGACCGCACGCACCGCCACCCCGACGATCGACCGCCCGACCGCGGCCCTGCTTGCCGAACGGCTGGCCGACGTCTTCCGCAGCGCCGACGTGGGCGACGTCTTCACCGAAGACCTGTTCCTTGACGGCCATCCACCGCTCTGGCGCTTCCAGCTCGAGGGGCTCGACGCCTTCGCCGCGTGGCTGAACGGGTACTCGCCCAACGGGGTGGACACCACCGTCGTGCGCGCCATCCCCACCGACACCGGGTTCGTGACCGAGCTGACGGGGCGCCACGAGGAGGACGGCGTCCTCATGACCGACCGCAAGATCCTCCTCTGCGAGGTCCGGGACGGACGGATCTCGGAGCTGACGATCTACTGCAGCGGCGACTGGGACCCCGAACTGCGGGCTCGCCACGCTGCCGAGACGAGGCTCGTGCGGCCATAAGCGCTGGGCCCGCCTGATGAACCCGCGCCGCAGTCTGCCGCGAGGACCGCGGTTCGGAAGTTCCGCCCGGTTCCAGCACGGAAAGCGCCGAGCGCTGCACGTTCTCGGTGAACATGGCCTCATTGCGGGCGACGTCGTCGGGGTCGCGCACGATGCACTCGACCTCAGCGACGGTGGCCAGCAGACACGCCGCCAGGCGTCTGTGCCCGGCAACGATGAGGTAGGTCCCATCATCTTGGAGGGAGACGAGCAGCGGCTGGAGCAGGCCCTGGGCCCTGATGGACCCGCCAACTCCGAGACGTCGCCGATGCTGCGGCAGGGGTTGTCCGGGGCGGGCCGCAGCTTCGCGATCTCCGGGCGGTGTGACGCCGCCCAGGAACAACGTCGGCGTCGGTGATGGGGAGACCTACCCCAGCCCTCAGGCCGCCCTCGCCGCGTTCGTCAAGGGCCATCCCACCGTTCTCCCACGTGGCTACCTCGAGATCCGGCGGCCCGACGGGTCGATGGCCTATGGGGCGCAGGTTCGCGAGGGTGGTTCGTGACCGTCGTCCACGTGGTGCCCGCCCCCGGCGGATGGTCCGTATCGGGGTGGGAGTCAAGCGGCTGCTGAACAGATTCAACGGCCCACTGCACCTTTCGGGCTAATTCTTCGCTGTGGTCACGAAGGTGTGGCGGAGCACGTGGGGGCCAGCGGCCTTCCTGCCTCCGTTCTTAGCGCCGGATCCTGTTTTGATGTTCCTCACGGGCTCTTACCCGGACGCGGCGTGCGACGATGAAGCGATGGTGGGCGCCGTGGATGCGGGGTCGAGTCCTCACCGGGCGGGGAGGTCGGTGGTGGTGCCGTGCCCGGTGCTGGTGGGCCGGTCCCACGAGGTTGCCGTACTGGCCGCGGCGGTGGACGGGGCGTGCTCGGGGGGCGGGAGCGTGGTGTTCTTGTTCGGTGAGGCCGGCATCGGAAAGTCGCGCCTGGTGCAGGAGACGATCTCGACGGCGGCGGAACGCGGTGCCCGCCTGCTGCGGGGCAGGGCGGTGCCCGGGTCTGGTGCCGCCGCGTTCCGGCCGCTGACCGAGGCGTTGGCGCCGGTGGCGGCCGAGCTCGGTCCCATCAGCGATCTCGCTGCGTGGCTACCGGCGCTCGGCGCGATCGTCCCGACCCTCGCGGTCGCGGACGCGGTGGATGTGACCCCGCCGGTCCGGGGCGAGGCCGTGCTGCGGCTCCTGTCGTCGGTGTGCTCTGGTCGAGGCGGGCTCCTCGTGTTGGAGGACCTGCACTGGGCGGACCCGGAGACGGTGGCGGTGGTCGAGCACCTCAGCGACAACCTGGACCGTGCGCCGGTGCTGTGCCTGGTGACCGTCCGCTCCGAGGAGGACAGCGCCGCTCGAGATCTCGTGCGCCGGGTGGCGTCGCGGCGGACGGCGACGGTCTTGGAGCTCGACAGGCTGAACGCGGCCCAGGTCGCGGCCATGGTGCACAGCTGCGCCGACGCGTCCGATGCCGACGTTGTCGAGCGGGTGGTGTCGATGTCCGAGGGCGTGCCGTTCCTCGTGGAGGAGATGCTGGTCTCACCGCGATTGCCGGCCTCCTTCGCCGAGGGTGTGCGGGCGCGGCTGGCGGCGCTCCCCGAGCGCGACCAGCGTGTGCTGGTGGCGGCGGCAGCGTTCGGCCGCCATTTCGACTGGCGTCTCCTGGCAGCCGCCTCCGGCGTCGCCGAGGCCGACGTGGTCGACGCCCTCGACCGGGGCGTGGCGACGCAGCTGCTGGCGGTCGAAGGTGACGGCTTCCGCTTCCGTCACGCCTTGACGGCCGAAGCGGTGTTCGAGTCGGTCACCCCGCCCCGCCGCGAAGCGTCGGCCTCAGCGGCGCTCGCCGCCCTGGACGAGGCGTACGACGAGGTGCCCAGCGATCTCCGGCCCGTCGCCGCCCGCGTGGCGGAAAGGGCCGGGCAGCGCGAACGCGCCGGCCGGCTCTACTTGGCGTCGGGGAAGGACGCTCTCGCGCGGGGCGCGCTGCAGACGGCGCTCGTCGCATGCAAGCGGGCGACCAGTCTCCTCCCACCCGGTATGGAACAGGACGAGGCGCTGGAGCGCCTGGTCGATGCGCTGGTGCAGATCGGTCGGGTGGACGAAGCCGTGGCGACCGGCCGGGAGCTGGTATCGCGCTCGCCGGCCGACCGCGCCGCCCGCGTGCACCTCCGCCTGGCTGCGGCGGCCGTGACCGCGGCGCGCTGGGAGCTCGCCGGAGAACACCTCGCCGCCGCCCGACCGCTGGTCGACTCGTTGAGGTCGGCCGCGCTGCGTGCCGAGCTCGACCTGCGCGACGGCGAGGTCGCCCTCGGTGTCGGCGAGGTGGAGTGCGCGGCACTGCAGTTGCTCGGCCGATGCGCCCGGCGCTCCTCGCTGGAGACCGCCGAGGCATGGTTCCGTCGGGCGATGGACGCGGCCGACACCCATGACTTGGCCGTGTGGCGGCTGCGCGCCCAGCACGAGCTCGGCACCATCGCCCTGCTGGATCGGTCGCAGGTCGACGACCTGCTGGAGGCGCAGCGCCTCGCCGTGTCGCTCGGCGCCATGGCCACCGCCGCCGTGCTCGACATTGAGATCGCCGCCGGGTACGCCGGTCTCGACGACCTCGACGGCCAGACCAGCCACGGCGAGCAGGCCGTCCGGCGAGGAACCGAGCTCGGCTTGGACCTGATCGTGGCCTATGGTTGGCAGCACGTCGCGTTTCCCGCGTGGCTGCGAGGCGACGGTGAGCGGGCCGAGGCGGCCGCGGCCGCGGCCCGAGCGGCGGCGCCAGGCAACCGCGACATCGAGGGTCTGTTGGTCGGCCAGCCACTCCTCGCCGCACTCAGTGAGGACAATCTCGAGCGAGCGCTCGATCTCGCCGCCCGCATGACCGACCTCCTGCGCGGCTCGGAGACGGCGCCGCCAGCCCATCACCGAGCGGCCTGGCCGGTCCTGCTCGCCCTCACCGGCGGTCCGGACAGCCGAGTGGAGGCGGCCATCGGGGAACTCGAAGGGGCCGGCGTCGCAGTGAACCGCGGCGGGCGGGCGTGGCTGCTGCTCGCCCGGGCCATCCTGGCGGGACGAGCCGACCCGGATCGCGCCGCCGCGCTGGCGGTCGAGGCCGACGGGCTGCTGATCCACATGCCGTCCTGGCGGAGCCTGGCCCGCCGCCTGGCCGCCGAAGCGGCCGCCGCCGACAGCTGGCAGATCCCAGGCGGGTGGCTGACCGAGGCGGAGGTGTCGTTGCGCCAACTGGGGTACTCGGGAGCCGCTGATGCCTGCCGGCGTCTCAGAGCCGGCGCGCCGGACCCGGTGCCGCCCGCCTGGGCCCGGTTGGGGATCACCCGCCGCGAGGCCGACGTGCTGGCGTTGGTCGTCGAGGGTTGCTCCAACCGGGAGATCGCCGACCGCCTGTTCCTGTCGGTGCGGACCGTCGAGAAGCACGTCGAGTCCCTGCTGCGAAAGACCGCCACCAAGTCCCGCACCCAGCTCGCCCGCACTGCCGCAATTACGTAGCCACTCGAGCGCCGATTACGTAGTCCCCCCGATGTGCCGTGGGCGCTGCCCGTCGCACGATCGCCTCAACATCCGACATGAAGGAGGCGACATGGGGACGGCACAGGTGCAGGGCGAGCTGTGGGGCGGGGCACCGGAGGACTGGGCCGAGCTGCAGGAACCGACCGGCGCGCCGATCTACGAAGCGGCCTTCGACGCCATGGGCATCGGCAACGGCTGCCGGCTGCTCGATGTTGGCTGCGGCTCGGGATACGCGCTCCAACTGGCCCACAAGCGGGGTGCAGTCGTCAGCGGGTTCGACGCATCCGCGGCGCTGTTGCGGGTCGCCCGGGCACGGCTTCCGGAGGCCGACTTCCGCCGAGGCGACCTCGAAGCCCTCCCCTACGAGGACGGCAGCTTCGACGCGGTCACCGCCTTCAACTCGGTGCAGTACGCCAGCGACCCGGTGCAGGGCCTGCGCGCCATCAAACGGGTGGCGACGCCGGGTGCGCCGGTGGCGGTGGCGACGTGGGGCGACCCGGAATGCTGCGACGCCAAAGCCCTGATCGCGGCCGTCGGCCGGCTCCTGCCGCCCCCACCGCCCGGTGCCGGCGGCCCCTTCGCCCTCGCCCCGCCGGGCGCGCTGGAGGCGCTGGTCGAGCGGGCCGGGCTCAGCGCCGAGCGGGCCTTCGAGGTCCGGACCCCGTTCGTGTACCCGGACGTGGCCACCGCGCAGCGGGCCAACCTCGCCGCCGGCCCGAACCGGTCCGCCATCAACCACGTCGGCCTCGACGCCGTCCGCGACGCGTTCACGAAGGCGCTCGAGCAGTTCGTCCAGCTCGACGGCTCGGTCCGGCTCGACAACGTCTTCCGCGTTGTCGTCGCCCACGCCTGAGGACCGCCATGAGCCACGACTACGACGCCATCGTCGTCGGCGCCCGCTGCGCCGGCGCACCCACGGCCATGCTCCTGGCCCGACGCGGCTACCGGGTCCTGGTCGTCGACCGGGCGACCTTTCCCAGCGACACGCTCTCCACGCTTGTCATTCACGCCCCCGGGGTCGCCGCACTGCGGCGCTGGGGGACTCCTCGACCGGCTCGCGGCCACCGGCTGTCCGCCCATCGACCGAGGTGCTCGAGGGCTTCACCGTCGACGAGATCCTCGTCCAGCGCGGCCGCTACGTGTTCGACTTCGGCCCCGTCGTGATCGACGGCACGCCCCATCGGCGCCCGCGTCCCGGGCAGCCTCGACGAGGAGGGTGTCGAGGATGGTTCGCTGGGGCGCGTAGGCGACAGAGGCGCCGTTGCTGGGGTGCAGCGCCGTGGGCATCCGCGGCCACCGCGATGACGGGGGGGCCGTCGAACCATGTGCCCGGGTCATCATCGGCGCGGACGGGTGGAACTCATCGGTCGCCCGAGCCGTCGGCGCCGAGCGTTACCACGCCAAGCCGGTCCTGGAGAACGCCTTCTCACCTTCTGGCGGGGACTGCCCGTCGACGCGTTCACCACCTACATCCGCGGTGACCGCGGCATCGCCGCCATCCCCACCAACGACGACCTCACCCTCGTCCTCGCCGGCTGCCCATATGCACAAGCCCGCACCTTCCGGCGCGACCTCGAGGCCAACTACCTAGCGACCCTCGACCTCATACCCCAGTTCGCCAAGAGGCTGCGCTCTGCCGAACGCGTCGAGCGCATCGTCGGCGGCGGTGTGCCCAACTTCTTCCGCAAGCGTTCGGGCCCGGGTGGGTGCTGGTCGGCGACGCCGGTTACACGAAGGACCCGGTCACCGCCCAAGGCATCACCAACGTCTTCGAGAGCGCCGAGTGGTGCGCGGACGCGCTGCACGAGTACCTCACCGGCGCCCGCAACTACGACGAGGCGATGGGCGACTACCAGCATCGACGCGACACCCGGGCCCTGCCGATCTACGAGTTCACCACCCAAATGGCCACGCTCGAACCGCCCCCGCCGGAGATGCAACAGCTCCTCGCTGCGGTTGCCGGCAGCCAGGCGGCCATGGACGACTTCGTCAGCGTCAACGCCGGCACGCTCTCACCCGACGAGTTCTTCAAGCCAGCCAATGTCGAGTCGATCCTCGCCAAGTCCGCCTGACCCGACGGGAACTACGGCCGCGTCCCGGCGACAGCGAGAGCGTCATGGCCCAGCGGAACCTGCCGTGGGCGCCGGCATTCGATGAGCTGGCCGAGCCACGCCACCGCTTTGTCAGGGTGAGGGCGTCGCGCTCCTCGGCGACGGCAGCCATCGTCGATGCGGGATCTCACGCCGGTCCCAATGGACCTCTCCGCCGTATCTGGCTGTACCCCTTCGTCACCGACGTGGCCACGACGGCCTTCGACGAAGGCCGTAACGTCGACATCGAGATGATCACCGGGTCACAGCAGGACGCTCGCCGCCACGCCAAGGTCGCGGCCACGACGACGAGGCCATTACCGCGGGTCCAGTCGACGAAGAGGATGTCCCGAGTTCCGTGGAACTTCGGTGGCGGCCCCACTGATCAAGCGGCTACTTCCTCATCATCGCATTCGGGTGTGACAGCGCCGTTGGCGTAAGCGTCGAGAGCGGCGCGTAGGGCGGGCAGGTGGAGGAAGCCGTTGACCCGGCGGAACTGCTTCGACGCTTCGAGCATCCCGGCCGCGCACCATCGCAGGACCATGGCGCCGTCCCGCCATCGCTTCACGTTCGCGGCGTGGTCCCGACAGATCTCGAGCATCGACTCGATGGCGTTGGTCGAGCGCAACGTCCGGGCCAGCGTCGGGGGCACGCCCAGGCGGTTCACGGTGAGCGTCTCTGCCAGTCCCTCCCGCAGGCTCCCGGCCGCACCGGGATGGCTCTTGGCGAGGCTGCGGGCGAGAGCATCGAGCGCGGCCTCGGCGGCCAGCGCGTCGGCGTCGCGGTAGGCGGCGCGCATCTTCTTGGCCACCGTCGAGGCCAAGTCCTTGGGCAGCTTGGACTCCACGTTGCGGATCTTGTGCAGCTGGCAGCGCTGGACCACGGGATGGTCGAACACCGCCTTCACCGCCGCCACCAGCGCCTTGGCCCCGTCGAGCACGCACAGGATGGGCCGGCTGGTGTCGAGACCTCGCTCCCGCAGATCGGTCAGCAGATCCTTGACCACGGTGGCGTTCTCGGTGTCGCCCTCGGCCAGGCCGAGCGGGTGCTTGGTGCCGTCGATGCCGATGCCCATGGCCACGACGCAGAGGTGATCGGCGAAGTGCACGCCGTCGATCATCAGTGCCACCAGGTCGAGCCCGGACAGGTCGGCGGCGAGCATGGTGGCCAGAGCCGACTCTGTGGCGGCCACGAAGCGGCGGCTCACGGCCGACCTCGAGGTCGAGCGGGAAGCCTGCTCGACCTGGCTCCCCACCGGCTCGAGCCCGACCGCATAGCGGCGGGTCGATAGCTTGGCCATCATCCGCTCGAGCGCCATCTGACCCAACAGGTCGGTCGACGAGAACAGCTCATACGCGGGGACCGCCACTTCCGCCGATCCGTCGGCCGTGCGTACCCGGGGACGGCGCACCGGCATCTTCCTGCCGCCGAGCACGACCGAGCCCGCTTCGGTGCCGTGACGGACGGCGCTGCGGTAGGGGTCATGCCTGAACTTCGGCCCCGCCAGGGCCGTAACGCTCTCGTCGATCAGCGCGTCCATCACCTGCAACCCGGTGCCCACGGCCAGCGCCAGCAGCCCTTCCCGAAGCGAGCCGGCGAGCTCAGCCAACGTGACGGCGACCGCCTCGGGCATCGTCGCCTCGACCGCGGTCACAGCCGCAGCCGTGTCCTTCTGGTAATCCTTCTTCACGGTGGTGGTCCCCTTGCTGTCGGTGTACTTGGCGGTACGCCCGACACCTACCATCAGGCAGGTCTCGAGCGGGGGACCGCCACCTCAACTTCCACGACTACCGGGACAACCTCTCGACGAAGCCAGTGGCGAAGAGTTCGAGGCCGCTGGACGCCGGCGTGAGCGACCGGCAGGGCAAGTTGGGCCCGGGGGCGAGCCCCCCGGCAAGGTGTCGCAGACTGTCCCCAAATGACGCACCGGACTCCGGACCGTGCCCCGAACGCCGGCCGCCGAGCACACAGTG
>DASZJY010000002.1:0-1968 GCA_035947635.1 Acidimicrobiales bacterium
GCAGTGCGTGGCCGTGCGCGGCCCCAAGGCCCACGAGCTGGCCGCCGGCGGCCAGGGGCTGGCCGCGGATGCCGACTGGCCCGGCCTCCCGGGCGTCGACCTGCTGGGCGAGGCGCCGGCCGTGCCCGAGGGCGTGCGCCCGTGCTCCCTCGACGCCTACGAGGCGGTTCGCATCGAGTCGGGCGTCCCGGCCATGGGCCGCGAGCTCGACGAGCGCACGATCCCGGCCGAGGCCGGGGTCGTCGACCGCTCGGTGAGCTTCACCAAGGGCTGCTACACGGGCCAGGAGCTGGTGGCCCGCATCGACTCCCGCGGCGGCAACGTCCCCCGCCGCCTGCGGGGCGTGGTCTTGGCGACCAACGTCCTGCCGCCCCCGGGGGCGGCGGTGCAGGTGGACGACCGCGACGTCGGCACCCTCACGAGCGTGGGCGAGTCCCTCGACCGGCGGGCACCTGTGGGCCTCGCCTACGTCGGGCGGGCGGTGTCCCCGCCGGCGGACGTGACCCTTGTGTGGGAAGGCGGCTCGGCCCCGGCCCGTGTCGAAGACCTGCCCCTGGTGTCCTGAGAGGTGACCGGGAGCGGGCGCAGGAACCGCTCGGGCGCGGCGGTGGCGGTGGCGGCGGTGGTGGTCCTCGCTCTCGCCTCGGGTGCCTGCCAGGGGTCGAGCTCCGACTCGGACCGCTCTGCGCCGACCGCCGTTCCACCCACCGCCGCTCCGCAGACGACGGCGGAGTCGACGACGCTGGCCACAGTCCCCGGCGTCCCCCGTACCACGACGACCCTCACGAGTGCCCTGGGCCCCGGCGAGGCCACCATCACGGGAGTCGTGAACGGGCCCGAGGGCCCGGTGCCGGGGGCCACGGTGCAGGTCGAGCGCCTCTTCGGCGACGACGTCGACGGGGCGAGGGTCCAGGCCGACGCCGCCGGGCGGTGGGCGGTGACCGACGTCAACGGCGGTCGTTACCGGCTGCGGGCGTGGCGACCCCCCGACCTCGTTGCTCTCGAGCCTTTCCTGCTCTTCGTCGCCGCCACTGCGACGGCGGAGGTCGACCTGACGGTCGAGCGCCACGGGCCCGACCGCATCGTCGCGAACTTCGCTCCCAACCCCCCGGTGCGCGACCAGCCCGCCACCCTGGTGGTCAGCGTGGCGCTGGGTCAGGTCGACGGCGAGGGCATCCTGCGCACGGCGCCGCGGCCAGGGGTGCCGATGCAGCTGACGATCACCGCCGGGCTCGTCCTCGAGTCGCCCGACATCGCCCTCACCGACGGCGCCGGGAACGCCGGCTTCGCCGTCCGGTGCACCCAGCCGGGGGCGCCGCCCGCCGCCGCCGTCGTCATCGCCGGGGTGAGCCGGCCGCTGGCCCTCCCGGCGTGCGCCGAGGCCGGTCGTTGAGCGGGGTGGCCCTCTACTAGCTCCAGTCGCTGGCAGCGGGCAGTCGGGCCAGGGCGTCGCGGAGGGCCTCGAGGTCGGACCGCCCGAGCTGGAGCAGCTCGGGGGGTGGCTGAGCGAGGCGCTCGTGCAGCTCGGCCTTGGTCTTGGCGCCCGCGGGGGTGAGGACGACCGCCTTGACCCGCCGGTCGCTGGGGAGCGGGTGCCGCTCGACGAGCCCCCGTTGCTCGAGGCGGTCCACCATCCAGGTGGCGTTCGAGGCGTCGCACGCCCACGAGGCGGCAAGGGCGCGCATCGGTTTGGGGTCGTCGGCGTCGAGCACCAGGAGGGCACGCATGTCGCCGAAGCTGAGGCCGAGCTCCTGCAGGTGCTCGTGCACGCGCTCGCGGTGGCGCTGGAAGTAATCGAACAGCTGCCGCCAGACGTCGGCGGCGATGGCCGCTTTCGACGTCGAGCTCGAACCCATGGCCCTGTCATCATAGGCGTGCCGGGCGAATGCTTCAATGACTGAGATGATTGAAGTGATCAAAAACTTGTCCTACTTGAAGTGTTGTGCGAAGGTGCGAGCATGAGCGAGC
>DASZJY010000003.1:0-3046 GCA_035947635.1 Acidimicrobiales bacterium
CCGGCGCGCCGTGCGGGGCGTCGGGATGCCCCGACGAGGTAGCGCCAGTCGAGCCAGAAGGTGCCGGCCAGCACTCGCAGGTCCCAGTCGGCGGCCAGGCCGAGGAGGTCCTCGGGCGGCGTCGTGTACGTGCGGACGACGGAGAAGGACGCGTCGTGCATGGCGACGACGTCCTGCTTCATGCGGTCGAGCTCGGGGAAGCGGTGACCGTCGGGCCGGGGGCGGAAGGTGCCGTAGGTGACGCCCCGGAAGGCGAACCGCTGATCACCGACCGCGAACTGCTTTCCGTCGACCCTTACGCGCGCCATCTCCGGGTCAGACGCTCAGGAACTCGAGCGCCGCCGGGACTCGGCCGATGCCCTGGTACCGCAAGCCGGCCGCCGCGACGGCCCGGGGGTCGAGGAGGTTGCGGCCGTCGAGCACGAGGTCACCCCTCATGCGAGAGCGAAGCTCCCCGAGGTCGAGGGCGAGGTAGTCGGGCCACTCGGTGACGAGGACCACGGCGTCGGCCCGCTCCGCCGCCGAGTAGGGGTCGGCCGCCAGCACCAGGTCGGGGCAGGCCGGAACCGAGGTGACGAGGGGGTCGTGCGCCCGAACCAGCGCCCCCGCCCGCAGGAGCGAGGTGGCGATGTCGACGGCCGGGGCGTCACGCAGGTCGTCGGTGCCGGGCTTGAAGGCCAGCCCGAGGAGGGCGACTCGCCGCCCTTGGACGATCTTGAGGTTGTGGCGCAGGCGCTCCATGACCTGGCGCCGCTGGCGGTCGTTGACTGCGATCGCCGCCCGCAGCAGGGTGGCGTCGTAGCCGTACTGCTCGGCCGTCGTCACCAGGGCGCTGAGGTCCTTGCCGAAGCACGAGCCGCCCCATCCGAGCCCGGCGTCGAGGAAGCGGGGACCGATGCGGTTGTCGAGACCGAGGGCGCTGGCCACCTCCGACACGTCGGCGCCCACCAGCTCGCAGATGTTGGCGATCTCGTTGATGAAGCTGATCTTCGTGGCGAGGAACGCGTTGGAGGCGTACTTCACCGTCTCGGCGGTGGCCAGCGTCGTCCGCACCACCGGAGGCCGGCGTTCGGGGTGGCCGCCGGCGAAGTCCTGGTCGAGGATCGGCCGGTAGACCTCGGTGACGAGGTCGAGCGCCGCCGGATCGTCGCTTCCGATCACCACCCGGTCGGGGAACAGGAAGTCGTTGATGGCGCTGCCCTCCCGGAGGAACTCCGGGTTGGACACCACGCTGAACGCGGTGTCGGGGTCGACGCCCGCAGGCAGGGCGTCCTCGATGATCGAGGTGAGCCAACGCCCGCTGCCGATGGGAACCGTGCTCTTGGTGACGAGGACGTGGTGGCGGCGGAGGCACCTTCCGATCGACCGGGCGGCGGCGGCGACGTACGTCATGTTGGCCCCGCCGTCGACCGCCGGAGGCGTGCCGACGCAGAGGAAGACGACGTCGGAGCGAGCCATCGCCTCCTCGACGTCCGAAGTGAAGCTCAGGAGCCCGCTGTCCAGGCACTGGGGGAGGAGCGAGTCGAGCCCGGGCTCGAAGAAGGGGGCCCGCCCCTGGCGGAGGGCCTCCAACTTCGGGGGGTCGATCTCCAGGCCGATCGTCCTGCGGCCCACCCTGGCCAGGCAGGCGGCCACCACCGTCCCCACGTAGCCCGTGCCGATGACGGCGACGCCAGGTCCGGGATGCGTGCCGTTGGTTGAACGCTCGCTCAAGTTGCCGCCCCCTTGTGGCCGATGAGGTCCCTCGGCCGCTCGTCTCGGTCGTTGGTCACGCGCTGCCCGGTGGGCACGTCCGGCTCCCGTTGCGCGGTGTAGCTCCCTCCTGGTTCGATGATCGGCGCCTAGCGGCCGGTCTTGAGCGCAATCGCAGGGGCTCCTGGACGGGATACGGCCCGGGGAGGTCGTCGCCGGTGGGCTCGGGTCGGTGGACTCTCGCGTCTCGTTCTGACGATCCGGTCACCGGCGGATCAACATCAGCTCAACGGGACGCATCGCCCCGACTGGTTTGGTGGGCGGGTGGGTACGAGTGGGCGTGATCCGAAAGGAAGGGAACCGACGTGGAGCTGCTGATCCTGCTGCTGATCATCTTTTTGATCTTCCTGGTGGCCGGCTGGGGCTGGAGAGCGGGGAGCCGTCGTCGGCGCCTCTGACCGCAGGGGGCCGAGCTCCCTCCCCGAGGGAGCGGCCAAGGAGTAGCGTTCAGGGCGTCGGAGTCGATGTCCGGCGCGCTTGGGCTCGTCCACGACGGGCAGCGGCTCCGTAGAGGGCACGCAGAGCTAATGCATCGGTCCACGCCGGACTACCGTCCGGTAACCGCCCACAGGAGGGACACGTGGCGTACACGTTCAGGTGACGGGACGAAGGGCACGCCTGCAGTTGGCAGGGGAGCGGAGCCACCGAGGAGGAGCTGATGTCCAAGGTGGCCGAACACGTCCGGAAGAAGCACGGCGTAAAAGTCCCGACCGAGACCATCGTCGGCTACATCAGGAGCAAGGCCCGCCAGCGTTAAGCCACCGTCAGCGCTGACTCGAGCGCCCATTTCGAGCGACCTGCCCGCCCCGACGGCCTTGGGGCGGGCAGGTCCGCGTCCGAGGTGCCGGTACCCTCGGCCGATCGTGGCTCCGCCGGTCGAACCGCTCCGCCGCGCCCGGCTGGGGACCGCGGCCGTGGCCCTCGCCGCCATCCTGCTCGGCGGGTGCACCGGAGACGACGCCTCGGCCGACCGCGAGCGGGTCGAGGCGGTCACGATGCGGGCCGAGGACCTCACACCCGAGTGGCGCCCCTCACCACCCGACACCTCGATGGAGAGCGAGGGCGACGCCAGCCGGTTCGCCCAGTGCCTGGGCCGCCCGGAGCCCAAGACCGTCCGGACCGCGACCCTGGCCTCGCCGCGGTTCGAGGTGGCCGACCGCAGTCGGGCCAGCTCCACCGTCCAGACGGTGAAGTCCGCCGACATCGCCGAGGACGACTTCGCGGCCTTGGAGGGCAGCCGGGCGACGGGGTGCCTGCGCCAGCGCCTGCAGGCCGTGTTCGACCGGGAGTCGAC
>DASZJY010000004.1:0-5301 GCA_035947635.1 Acidimicrobiales bacterium
GCTCTACCGACTGAGCTACACCCCCGACTCCTGCGAGGCTACTCGACGGGCTTGGGGCTCTCGGGCGGCAGGCGGCGCTCGATGGCCTTCTGGAGGCGGGCCTGGAGGAGGGTGGTGGTGAGGTCCCCGCGGGTTCGTTCCAGCACCGCCCGGAGGGCGTCGGTGGTGCGGCGCAGGCCGCCGGTGACGGCGTCGGGGTAGTCCACCGCCACCAGCATGTCGTATACGTCGCCCATGACCGCCAGGAGCTCGTCGCCCCGCTCGAGGTCGCCCTCACGGAGCCGGTCGAGCAGGTGGCGGCGGAGCTCGCTCGCCGCCTCGGCCAGCCCGCCGAGCCAGGCCGGGGCGCTCACGCCGAGCTCCTCGTGGGAGGGCAGCGGCACGTCGGTGACGAAGGCGGCGGTGAGGCGGGCCTCGGCGTACTCCTTCTCGGCGTCGTAGAGAGGTCCGGCGGCGGCCAGCGTGGGATGGGGCCGCAGCGCGTCGTGGGCCTGGGCCAGGGACGCGGCGGCCTCGTCCGCCAGAGCGGTGGCCCGCTCGGTCTCGCCCCGATGGGTGGCCCGAATGGCGTTGCCGCACGTCCGGATGGTCCGCCGGCACGCGGCGAGCGCCGTCTCCCGGGCGGCGTGCGTGGCGTCGAGCTGCTTGCGGACGGCCTCCTCGAAGAGGTCGAGCTCGTGGCTGCGGCTCACGACTCTCAGTTTGGCCGACGGGGCGTCCCGCCGCTGCGGGTGCCGCCGGTCAGTTGACCGAGCGGCGCAGCAGGGCCGGCTCCATCACCCGGGGACCGGGGAGGAACCGCACCTTCATCTCCCGCTCGGCGGCCAGCGTGCGCTGGCGGATGAGCAGGGCGACGTAGGCGATGAGCAGCACGTCGACGACCAGATGGAGCATCAGCATGCTCCGCAGGGCGGGGAGGATCCCCAGCACGAGCGTGAGGGCGGAGGTGGCCAGGAGCCCGACGAGGATGTCGCGGCGGCGACGCAGGGCCGCCCGCCGGCGGGGAGAGGGAAGACCGGGGCGGGCGAACGCCCGGGTGGGCATCGCGGCGGGACGCTGCCCGTTGACGCGTGCCCGGTGGGCGGCCAGGGAGGCGACCGAAGGGGCAGGACGGGCGGCGGGTCGGGGTGCCAGGCCCCGGGCCGCCGAGCGGTCGAAGGAACCACGGCGGACGCCAGGCCGGCTGCGTTCGAGCACGGCGAGCTGGTAGTCGAATTCGTGTATGGAGTCGCCCGGGCGCGCCTCAGCCCGCCTGCGCAGCGCGGGGGGGATGAGCACAACCGCCCAGAGAAACGCCAGGACCACAAGAGCCAACGTCAACGCTCCTCGACCGTCCTTTGCTCTCGGGGACCGTAATGGACCAGCAGGCGCTACACGCGGATGGTCGACAACGACTGCGACCGAAGTGGTACCGCCCTCCTCGCCCCTTCCTAGCAGCCGCTCGGGGGCGGTTCAAGAGGGGCAGGTCAGGGGGCTCGTCAGGCCCCGTCGGTCCGGCGATAGGTGCCGGACCTGCCCCCCGTCTTCTCCCAGAGGGTGAGCTCGCCGATCACCATCGACCGGTCGACGGACTTGCACATGTCGTACACCGTGAGGGCGGCGACCGCGCAGGCAGTCATCGCCTCCATCTCCACCCCGGTGCGGTCGACCGTGTCCACCTGGACCTCGACCTCCACGTGGTCGTCGCCCACCGTGAAGTTCACGAACACCGCGCCCACCAGCAACGGGTGGCACAGCGGGATCAGGTTGGAGGCGATCTTGGCCGCCTGGATGCCGGCCACCCGCGCCACCGCCAGCACGTCGCCCTTGGCGATGGCGTTGCTGGCGATCTTTGAGGTCGTCTCCGGCTGCATCATGACCTTGCACTTGGCCAGGGCGCGCCGGTGCGTCGACTCCTTGGGGGTGACGTCGACCATCCGGGCGCGGCCAAGGGGATCGAGGTGGGTCAGGCCCCGGTCGGACACGGTGGAAGTGTACGCCTCGGGCGCTTCCCGGGCGCTCGCCCGCGAAAGAACCCCCTCAGAGGGGCAATTGCGCGAGTGCGGCGGTTCGAAGGACCGGCGGCCTCAGCCGCCGATCTGGCTCATGCTGCGGTCGGGGCGGCGGAACTCGACCCGGCCGATGGAGTGGCCGGCCCACTTGGCGCCGACGTCGGCGGCAATGGCGGCGGCCAGGTCGTCGTCGGTGCCGCCGGCCCGCAGGACCGCCCGCAGGTCGGTCTCGGTCACCGCGAACAGGCAGTTGCGGAACTTGCCGTCGGCGGTGAGGCGCACCCGGTCGCAGCTCCCGCAAAAGCTGCGGGTGACGCTGCCGATCACGCCCACGTCGCCCCGCCCGTCCCGGTAGCGGAAGCGCTCGGCCGGCTCGGGTCCCCGCGGCCCCACCGGCTCGAGCGGGAAGGCGGCGTCGATGGCGGCGACCACCTCGGCGGCGGGCACGACCTTGTCGGCCGACCATTCCTGGTCGGCGTCGAGAGGCATGAACTCGATGAACCGCACGGTGACGCCGTGCTCCCGTCCGAAGGCGGCGAAGTCGACGATCTCGTCGTCGTTGACGCCCCGCATCAGCACGCAGTTGACCTTCACCGGCGCGAACCCGGCACCCAGCGCCGCCTGGATCCCGTCGAG
The DNA here is from genome assembly GCA_035947635.1 of Acidimicrobiales bacterium. Classification (GTDB taxonomy): domain Bacteria; phylum Actinomycetota; class Acidimicrobiia; order Acidimicrobiales; family AC-14; genus DASZJY01. Next base: position 2,628 of record DASZJY010000004.1, read on the forward strand.
GACCTGCGCGAGAGCGTCGCGGCGGGTCAGGGCCAGGAACCGCTCGGGGCGGAGGGAGTCGCACGAGATGTTGACCCGCCCCAGTCCGGCTCGGCGGAGCTCCTCGGCCAGCAGGGCGAAGCTCATGCCGTTGGTGGTGAGAGAGAGGTCGATGTCGCCCCCGCCGGCCCCAGGGGCAGGACGAATCTCGGACAGCATGGCCACGAGGCGCGGGAGGTTGGCTCGGACGGTGGGCTCGCCGCCGGTGAGGCGGATGCTGCCGAACCCGAACCGCTCGACGCACACCCGGGCCACGCGGGCGATCTCCTCGAAGCTCAACACCTGGTCGCGGGGCAGCCATGCAAGGCCGTCGGCGGGCATGCAGTAACGGCAGCGCAGGTTGCAGCGGTCGGTGACCGAGATACGCAGGTCCCGGACCCGGCGGCCGAAGGGGTCGACCAACGGCTCGGCGGCGGGGCTCACAAGGCGCAGTCTACGGGCACCCCTGCGTCATTTTCGGTTTCCTGACGGTTACGAAAGAAGCATCGTCTCGACGGTCTGCCCTTGTCCGACTCCCTCACCGTCGGGAAGGAGGGCGAGCGCGTTGGCCAGGGCCATGGCCCGCAGCAGGTGGGAGGCCTGCCCGCCCGACGACCGGACGTGCCAGCGCCCGTCGTCGCCCTCCGACGCCACGACCCTCATCAGGTGGAGCTTGCCGTCGGAGCGCCGCCGTAGCGGCTCGTCGGCCACGGCGGCCACCCGGGGCCGGTCGGTGTCGGCGTGGCCGCCCATCCGGCGGAGAGCGGGGCGGGCAAACAGCTCGAACGAGACCATTGACGACACCGGGTTGCCGGGCAGCCCGAACACCGGCACCGACCCCACCAAGCCGAAGGCGAGGGGCTTGGCCGGCTTGATCGCCACCTGCCACCAGTGCATGCGGCCCAGGCGGTCGAGCACGCCCTTCATGTAGTCGAAGTCGCCGACGCTCACTCCGCCGGTGGTGACGAGGGCGTCGCACTCGGCCACGCCGTCCTGGACGGCGCCGGTGAGGACGGCCTCGTCGTCGCGCACGACCCCCAGGTCGACCGCCTCGAACCCCGACTGGTTCACGAGGGCCAGGAGCATGGGACGGTTGGCGTCGCGGATCTGTCCAGCCCGCAGAGGCTGCGGACCGGAGACGAGCTCGTCGCCGGTGGACAGCACGCCCACGCGCGGGCGGGGGACCGCCGTCACCGTCTCGCACCCGAGGGTGGCCAGCACGCCCACGTGGCCGGGGCCGAGCACGGTCCCCGGCCCGAAGACGACCTGGCCGGCGCGCAGGTCCTCACCAGCGGCGCGTACGTGGTCACCCGGGGTGGCCGAAACCTCGACCACCACCGCGCCCCCGCCGTCCTCGGCTCGGGTGCGCTCGACCATCACCACCGCGTCCGCCCCCGGCGGCATCGGCGCCCCCGTCATGATGCGGATGGCCTGCCCCGGGCCCACCGCCTGAGCCGGCGCCATTCCGGCCGCCAGGGTGGCCACGACCTCGAGCCGCACCGGCGCGCCGGTTGTGTCGGCGGCCCGGACCGCGTAGCCGTCCATGGCGGTGTTGGCGAACGGGGGGACGTTCTCGTCGGTGACGACGGCGTCGGCGGTGACGCAGCCGACCGCCTCGAGCAGCGGGACCGGGCGCGGAGCGAGCGGCGCGCACGCGTCGAGGATCTCCCGCTGTGCCTCGTCGAGGGCGATCACGTCGGCTCCCGGCCGCCCGGCGTCAGATCAGCTTCTTGCGCTGGACGAGCTCGGCGAGGAAGTTCCGGAACCCCGGGCCGAGGTCCTCACGCTCGATAGCCAGCTCGACGGTGGCCCGCAGGTAGTCCAGCTTGTCGCCGATGTCGTAGCGCCCGTGCTCGAAGAGGTGGCCGTAGATCGTCTGCTCCTTGAGCAGCACGGCCATGGCGTCGGTGAGCTGGATCTCACCGCCCCGCCCCGGCCCGACGCGGTCGAGGGCCTCGAAGATCTCGGGCGTGAAGACGTAGCGGCCCATCACCGCCAGGTTGGAGGGGGCGTCCTCGGGCCTGGGCTTCTCGACCAGGTCGAGGACCCGCACGAGTGTCTCCTCGACCTGCTCGGGCCGCACGCACCCGTAGGACGAGATGTCCTGGAGCGGGAACTCCTTGAGGGCCACCACCGACCGCCCGTAGCGCTCGTGGATGTCGAGCATGTCGGGGAGCACCCTGGACTCCTCGGTCATGATGTCGTCGCCGAGGAGGACGGCGAAGGGCTCGTCGCCCACGTGCTCGCGGGCCACACCGACGGCGTGGCCCAGCCCTCGGGGCTCGCCCTGGCGGACGTAGTGGATGTCGGCCATGTCGGCGATCTGGCGCATCTCCCGCAGGAGGTCGGACTTGCCGGCCGCCTCCAGGTAGTGCTCGAGCTCGAAGGAGCGGTCGAAGTGGTCCTCGAGGCTCCGCTTGCCCCGCCCGGTGATGATGAGGATGTCCCGGAGGCCCGCCCGCACCGCCTCCTCGACGACGTGCTGGATGGCCGGCTTGTCGACGACCGGCAGCATCTCCTTGGGTTGGGCCTTGGTGGCGGGCAGGAAGCGCGTGCCCAGTCCCGCCGCCGGGATCACCGCTTTGCGCACGGCCTTTCTCATGACGCTCCTCCTCGTGGGCCGGCGGCGGACCCCCCTGGAGCCTCCGCGCCCAGC
>DASZJY010000005.1:0-5590 GCA_035947635.1 Acidimicrobiales bacterium
GGCCTCGAACGGGCAGGGCGGGAACGGCGACTCCGAGAACGGGGAGCCGCGGTACCTCAACCGCGACCTGGCGTGGATCGACTTCGCCGCCCGCGTCCTGACCCTGGCCGAGGACGGCAAGCAGCCGCTGCTCGAACGGGCCAAGTTCCTCGCCATCTTCAGCGAGGGGCTCGACGAGTTCTTCCAGGTCCGTGTGGCCGGCCTCAAGGAGCAGGAGGCGGCCAAGCTGGGCGCCACCAGCGCCGACGGGATGACGCCCAGCGAGCAGCTGCGCGCCATCCGCAACCGGGTCCAGGACGCCGTGCGCCGGCAGTCCAAGACGTTCCTCGACCAGGTCGTGCCCGCCCTGAGCGAGGTCGGGATCGTCCTCTCCGACTGGGAGGAGCTCGACGACGACGACCGGGAGTACCTCGTCGAGGTGTTCCACGACCGCATCTTCCCGGTGCTCACGCCGCTGGCCGTCGACCCCGGCCATCCCTTCCCCTACATCTCCAACATGTCGCTGAACCTGGCCGTGCGGGTCCGCGACCCCAAGACGGGCGAGGATCGCTTCGCCCGGGTCAAGGTGCCGCCCGTCCTGCCCCGCTTCGTCGTCATGCCCGACGGCGAGCGCTTTGTGCCCCTCGAGCAGGTGATCGCCGCCCACCTGGGAACGCTCTTCCCGGGGATGGAGATCCAGGGCCACGAGCCCTTCCGGGTCAGCCGCAACGCCGACCTGGCCCTCGAGGAGGAGGAGGCCGACGACCTGCTGGCGGCGGTCGAGCTCGAGCTCCGCCGGCGCCGGTTCGGGAAGGCGGTCCGCCTGGAGATCGACAGCACCATGTCCTCGGCCACCCGGGAGCTCCTGATGCGGGAGCTCGAGCTCGAGCCCGACGACGTCTACGAGACCGAGGGCCCTCTCGACCTCTCGGGGCTGTGGGCCGTGTACGAGCTCTCCCGTCCGGAGCTCAAGGACGACGTCTGGGTCGGCGTCACACAGCCGCAGCTCGTCGACCACGAGGGCAACCCCATCGACATGTTCGCGGTGCTCCGCGAGCAAGAGGTGCTCGTGCACCACCCGTACGACTCGTTCGCCACGTCGGTCGAGGCGTTCATCGAGCAGGCGGCCGACGACCCCGCAGTCCTGGCCATCAAGCAGACGCTCTACCGCACGTCGGGCGACAGCCCGGTGGTCAAGGCGCTCATCCGGGCGGCAGAACGCGGGAAGCAGGTCGCCGCCCTGGTCGAGCTCAAGGCCCGGTTCGACGAGAGGGCGAACATCGCCTGGGCCCGAGCGCTCGAGCAGGCGGGCGTCCACGTGGTCTACGGCCTGGTCGGCCTGAAGACGCACTCGAAGACCGCCCTCGTCGTGCGCGACGAACCCGAGGGCATCCGCCGCTACTGCCACGTGGGCACGGGGAACTACAACCCGAAGACGGCTCGCCTCTACGAGGACCTCGGCCTCCTGTCCTCCGACGAGGCGCTCGGCGCCGACCTCAGCGACCTGTTCAACTACCTCACCGGCTACAGCCGCCAGGCGAAGTACCGCAAGTTGCTCGTCGCCCCCGGCTCGCTGCGCCCGGCCATGGTCGACCTGATCCGCGAGCAGCGCGACGCCGGCACCGACGGCCACATCGTGATGAAGATGAACGCCCTGGTCGACACGGGGATCATCGACGAGCTCTACGGCGCGTCGGAGGCCGGCGTGCGTATCGAGCTCATCGTCAGGGGCATCTGCTGTCTGCGACCGGGAGTCCAGGGGATGTCCGAACACGTCACCGTCCGGTCCATCGTCGGCCGATACCTCGAGCACTCCCGCATCTACGGCTTCGGTCCCCGGGAGAGCCGCCGCTACCTCATGGGCTCGGCCGATCTCATGCCCCGCAACCTCGACCGACGGGTCGAGGCGGTCGCCCCCGTCGAGAATCCCGCGCTCCAAGACCGCCTCCAGGAGATCCTCGACGTGTGCCTGAGCGACGACGTCCTCGCCTCCGAGCTGCGGCCCGACGGCTCGTGGCACAAGGTGGAGGAGAAGGAGGGGGTCAACGCCCAGCTCCGCTTGCAGGAGCTCGCCTTCGACCGGGCCCGGCGCCGCCGCGACCGTGAGATCCTGAGCGAGAGCTGAGCGAAACGGGTTGAGCCAGGCGACGGAGGAGGTCGTCCAGGCGGCCGGAGGGGTGGTGTGGCGGCGCGCCGGAGCAGGCGGGGTCGAGGTGCTGCTCGTCCACCGGCCCAAGTACGACGACTGGAGCCTGCCCAAGGGCAAGCTCGACCCCGGCGAGACCCACGAGGTGGCCGCCGTGCGCGAGGTGGAAGAGGAGACCGGCCTGCGCTGCCGCCTGGGTGACGAGCTGCGCACCGTCGAGTACACCGACCATCGCGGCCGGCCCAAGGTCGTGCGCTACTGGGCCATGATGCCGGAAGGCGACCTGGCGACCGATGGGAGCCTCATCGATCGGTTCACCCCGACGGAGGAGATCGACGAGGTCCGTTGGGTGACGCGCCACGACGCCCGCGACCTGGTCTCCTACGCCCACGACGCCGAGGTGGTGGATTCCCTGTCAGTTTGAGACCCTGCGTAGCATCCGGGGCGTGACCCTCTACCTCGTGCGTCACGCCAAGGCGGGCAGTCGCCGGCAGTGGGAAGGACCCGACCCGGAACGGCCCCTGAGCGGCAAGGGCAGGCGCCAGGCCGAGGGCCTCGTCCACGTGTTGGCCGACCGGCCCGTGCGCCGTGTGCTCTCCAGCCCCTACGTGCGCTGTGTGCAGACGGTCGAGCCCTTGGCCGAGAAGCTCGGTGTCCCCGTCGAGGAGACGCCGGCCCTCGCCGAGGGGGCCTCCTCGGCCGAGGCGGTCACGTTGCTGCGCGACCTGGCGGGAACGACCGCCGTGCTCTGCACCCACGGCGACCTGATCCCGCCCGTCCTCGACACGTTGGCCGCCACCGATGGCCTCCCACTCCCGCCCGGGTACCCCTTCGCCAAGGGGTCGACCTGGGAGCTCGACGTCGTGAACGGTCGCTGGCTCGCCGCTCGTTACCTCCCCCCAACCAGCTGAGCGAGACAGGAGATCGGCCATGGCAGACGAGTGGTACTGGTGCCTCGACCACGAGCGGGCCGAGCCGGCGGACGAGGTGTGCGGCGCGGCGCAACGCCTCGGGCCGTACCGGTCGAGGGAGGAGGCAACTCACTGGCAGGAGCGCGTCGAGGCGCGCAACGAGGCCTGGGAAGAGGAGGACCGCCGCTGGGAGGGCGATACCGAGGACTGACGCCACGGCGGTGGCGAGGAGGGTTGTGATCTGCGCAGGTCGGCGTTCGGCGCGACGGAGCCACGCTCCGACCGCCGTTTCAGCGTCATCGCCCAAGGGCAGGTACTTCGTGGTTGAGCAGTAGCCGAGCCGGGGAACGAGGCGTGCGTCCGGGCCGGTGCGGGTGTTCTCCCCGGTGCCCGAGGACTGGGTCTCAGGAGGTTCGATATGACCATGGATTCGCCGTCAGACCCGGTGCTCTCCCTCGAGAACGACCACCAGACGGTGGCCGGTCTCTTCCAGTCGTTCTCCGCCGCCGAACCCGAGGAGCGCACCGACATCCTGCGGAACATCGTCCGCGAGCTCTCCGTGCATGCCGCGGTGGAGGAGAAGGAGGTCTACCCGCTGGTCCGCCAGGTGCTCCCCGAGGGCGACCGCCTGGCTGACGAGGCGGAGGCCGAGCACCAACGGATGAAGGAGATTCTCGACGACCTCGACGGCGCCGACGGGTCGGATCCCGAGGTCCAGAGCCAGGTCGAGGCGCTCGAGCAGGAGTTGACGCACCACGTGCAGGAGGAGCAGACCGAGATCCTGCAGCAGCTGCGGTGGTCGCTACCTCCCACCGAGTTCACCGCGCTCGGAGAGCGGGTCGAGGAGGCGCGGCGGATCGCGCCGACGAGGCCGCACCCGCGCACGTCGGCGGGTGGCGTGACCGAGAAGATCGCATCGGTCGTCGACCGGGCGCGCGACGCCGTACGGCGCAACAGCGACGACGACGAGGCCTGACCTCAGAAGCACGGCCTCCTGACAACCGAAGGAGCGCCTCGCCTCACTCGGCCGCAAGCCCAGTTCGAAAATCTCATGAAAGAGGAGAGACGGATGGCACAACAGCAGACGACATCGGACCCGGTGACGCCGCCTCGGCGACCCACTCGCGCCACCTCACGCTCCGCCACCGGCTCGGGGTCACGGGCCAAGAGAGTGGCCTCGCAGGCGGGAGAGGAAGCCCAGGAAGTGGCGTCGACGGTCCAGGAGAAGGGCCAGCAGCTCGCCGGCGTCGCCGCCCGCCAGGCCCAGCGCGTGAAGGACACCGTGCTCGAGCAGGCGCCGCAGGTGGGCAGCGAGGTGGTCGAGCAGGGGAAGACGATCGTGCAGGAGGCCCGGGCCCAGGTCCAGGAGCAGGTGAACGCCCAGTCCCGTCGTCTGGGTGACAGCCTCTCCCGTCTGGGCAACGAGATCCGGGCCCTGTCGGAGGGGCGGCCGGAACAGGCCACCACCGTGCAGCCCTATGTCGCCAACGCGGCCGACGCCGTCTACGAGGCCGCCGATCGGGTGTACGGGGTCATAGACGACATCCAGGCCCGCGGCCTCAGCGGCGTGCTCGACGACGTTCAGGCCTTCGCCCGGCGCCGCCCCGGCGCCTTCCTCGCCGGCGCCGCCATCGCCGGCTTCGGGATCGGCCGCGCCGTCCGGGCGTCGTCGAGCGACGGCGAGACCGAGACCACCAGCGCCGGGAGCGTGTGACCGTGCCCGCCGCCGGCTCGAGGGGCCGGGGGAGCGCAACCACCGGCGACGAGCGCCCGCTCGGCGAGCTCCTCTCAGAAGTGACCAGCCAGCTGCAGGCGCTGCTGCGCAAGGAGATCGAGCTGGCGAAGGTCGAGACCAAGGAGCAGGTCAACCGCGGCGTCAAGGGGGCGGCGGCCTTCGCCGCCGCCGGGGTCGTCGGCCTGCTCGCTGCCATCCTTTTGTCCTTCGCCGCGGCCTGGGGGCTGGCGGCGGTCATGCCGACCGGCCTGGCCTTCCTCATCGTGGCCGTGGTCTTCGGCGCCGTCGCCGGCGTCCTCGCCCTGCAGGGCAAGAAGAAGCTCGCCTCCTTCAGCCCCGTGCCGGAGAGGACGGTGGAAACCGTCAAGGAGGACGTCCAGACGGCCAAGGACGCGCTGCAACGGGGCGCTCAAAGCCCCCCGCAGGAGCAGCAGCTGCAGCAGAACTATTCCGACGCATGGAGGAGGTACTGAGATGGGAACCCGGGCCGACGATCTGCGCCACGAGATCGCAGACGTGCGAGGGGACCTGGGCGAGACGCTCGAAGCCATCGGCGACAAGGTCGCGCCGGACAAGGTGATGGAGCGGGCCAAGGCCGACCTGTCCGAGAAGGTCGACGACGTCAAGGAGAAGGTCAGCCCCAAGCGGCTCGCCCAGAAGGGCGCGGACAGCGTCCGCCGGGGGGTGCGGACCGTGGTCGGGAGCGACGACGACGGCGACGCCGGGGCCACTCGGGTGCCGGCGCTGAGCGGTGCCACCGCAGGGCGTGGCCGCCAGGCCGCAGGGACGGCGGCGGGGCGCAGCCGGCAGGCGGCCGGC
>DASZJY010000006.1:0-6674 GCA_035947635.1 Acidimicrobiales bacterium
CCTCCCGCGCCAGCCGCTCACGGAGGTGGCGCGACGTGAGGAACCGCCCGTCGCGGCCGGCGAGGGGCGAGGTGTTCACCCCGAACGTCACTCGCAGGACGGGCTCGTCGACGGTGAGCCGGGGGAGGGGATCGGGGTCACCGGGGTCGGCGAGCGTGTCGCCGATCTCCACCTCGGGGAACCCGGCCAGCACGAAGAGGTCGCCTGCCGGTATCGCCTCGGTCGCCGACCGGCCCAGCCCGTCGACCGCCAGCAGCTGGCCGGGCCGGCGGGCCAGGCTGTGACCGTCGCCCTTCACCAGGGTCACGGGGCCGGCGGCCCGCAGCGTGCCCCGCATCACCCGCCCGAGGGCGAGCCGCCCCACGTAGTCGGAGGCGTCGAGGTTGGTGACGAGCGCCTGCAGCGGGGCCTCGGGGTCGCCGAGGGGCGCCGGGACCGTGCGGACGACGGCGTCGAGGAGAGGGGCGAGGTCGGCATCGACTTCGGGGACCTTCACCCCTTCCACTGATCGGCCGTCCCTCGCCACCGCCGAGATCACCGGGAACTCGATGTGGTGATCGGCCACCTCCAGGTCGAGGAAGAGCTGGTAGACCTCGTCGAGCACCTCCTCGGGCCGGGCGTCGCCGCGGTCGACCTTGTTGAGGACGACCACCGCGGGTAGGCCGGCGGCGACGGCCTTGGAGAGCACGTACCGAGTCTGGGGGAGCGGTCCCTCGGCGGCGTCGACGAGGAGCAGGACGCCGTCGACCATGGCCAGGGCCCGCTCCACCTCGCCCCCGAAGTCGGCGTGGCCGGGCGTGTCGACGAGGTTGAGCTTGGTGCCCCGCCACTGCACCGACGCCGCCTTGGCCAGGATGGTGATGCCCCGCTCCCGCTCCTGGTCGCCGGAGTCCATGACGCGCTCGACCACCTCCTGGTTGGCGCGGAACACGCCGGTCTGGCGGAGGATGGCGTCGACGAGCGTCGTCTTGCCGTGGTCGACGTGGGCCACGATGGCGACGTTGCGGATGGAGGGCGGGCCCATGACGGAGCGGCCCAGCCTACCGGTGGGTGAGCAACTAGCTTTTGTGGCCTTGGGCCTGAGCGCCGACGACGCCGTGCGGCTGCTGGGACTGGAGGCGCATCCCGAGGGCGGGTGGTACCGCGAGACATGGCGCGACACGCCCGAGTCGGGCGGGCGCGGGGCGGGCACGGCCATCTACTACCTGCTCGAGGCGGGGGAGGAGTCGCGCTGGCACCGCGTCGACGCCACCGAGGTGTGGCACCTCTACGGCGGCGGGCCCATGGAGCTGTCGCTCTCCGCCGACGGCTCCTCGGTCGAGCGGCGGCTCCTCGGCTCCGACCTGGCTGCCGGCCAACGTCCGCAGCAGATCGTGCCGGCCGGCGTCTGGCAGTCGGCCCGACCACTCGGGGCGTGGGCGCTGGTGGGTTGCACGGTCTCGCCCGCCTTCGAGTTCGCCGGGTTCGAGCTGGCGCCAGACGGCTGGCAGCCAGAACGGTGACCACTCGCCCGGCGCCGTTCGCTCTCCTCGACTGGCGGCGGCGCGTCGCCGCCCTCTACGCCGAGATCCGCCGGTTGCCGGACCCTCGCGAAGCCCACGAGCTGTGGCGGGTGACGCGGGACCTGCTCATGGCCACCCATCCCGAGTCCCCGATCCCGATGGCTGCTCGCGAAGGGTTCGACGGCCTCGACGTGGCGCCGTTCGACCCGGCCCTGCGGTTCGAGCTGGAGGTCGACGTCGACGTCCCCCCCGCCCGGCTAGAGGTGCCCACCGCGACCGACGGAGTCGTGCCCTTCGAGCGTCGGGGCGTCCTGCACGTCCCCGGGCTGGGCGACCTCGACGTGTGGTGGCTGGCGTCCTATGGCGGCGGCGTGTGGGTGCCCGTGCGCGACGGCCTGGCTGCCACCGAGACCTATGGCGGCGGCCGTTACCTGCTCGACACCGTCAAGGGCGCCGACCTCGGCGGCGAAGGTGATCGGCTGGTCGTCGACCTCAACTTCGCCTACAACCCGTCGTGCGCGTACGACCCGGCGTGGGCGTGCCCGCTGGCGCCGCCCGGGAACGTGATCCCCGCGCCCTTGCGAGCCGGTGAGCTGTGGCGACGGCGGACCCTAACCTGATCTCCGTGGAGCTCTCGCCCGTGCAGGTGCGGGTCCTCGGGTGCCTGCTCGAGAAGGAGCGGGCGACGCCGGACAACTACCCCCTCACCATGAACGCCCTGTTGAACGCCTGCAACCAGACGACCAACCGCCATCCGGTCGTGACGTTGAACCAACCCACCGTCGACAGCGCCATCGCCAACCTGCGGGCCGCCGGGCTCGTGCGGGTCGTGTTCAGCCGGTCGAACCGGGCCGAGAAGTACCGCCACGTGCTCGACGAGGTGCTGAACGCGGATGACGCCGAGCTGGCCGTCCTCAGCGTTCTCATGGTCCGCGGTCCCCAGACCTCGGCCGAGGTGCGCACCCGGACCGAGCGACTCCACGCCTTCGCCGACCCGGGGGAGGTCGACGCCACGCTCGCCCGCCTGGCCGGGCGGCCGGAGCCCCTCGTCGTGCGCCTCCCGCCGGCGCCCGGTCAGAAGGAGCCGCGCTGGGCCCACCTGCTCTCCGGCGAGGTCCCGCCCGAGGCGGCCGCCGTGCCGGCGGCGCCGACGCGCATGCCCAGAGGTGACCGCATCGAGGCGCTCGAGTCGGCCCTCGCCGCCCTCACCGAGGAGGTCGACCGCCTTCGCGCCGAACACGAGACGCTGGCCGCCCAGTTCCGCGAGCTGGTGGAGTAGAGGGCCGAAGCCTCAGCGGCTGCTGGCGCTGGGCGCCACCCGCCCCTCCTCTCGCGTTTCGGCGACGTCGTCGGCGGACCGACCGAGGGCGGCGGCGGTGAGGCTGGCCATCCGTTCGCACGCCCGCCGGGCGAACTTGACCTGCTCCCGCCGCCCGAAGATCCGGAAGCCGAGGCGCACGATGGGGTTCGGGATGTAGGCCGCCCGGGAGAAGGCGGAGATGCGGAACTCGACCTCACCGGTGTCGACCCACTTCCAGACCTCGTAGTCGATCTGGCCCATCTCGAGGTGGCCGCGCAGGGTGCGGTAGTTCCATCCCCAGACCCGGGCCTGGCGGCCGTCCACCTCCCGGGTCTCGTCGGTGACGCCGCCGACGCGCACGCCCAGACGGAACCGGAGACCGTGGAAGCTGGCCTCGAGCATCATGTCGCGCTCCTCGAGGGGCCGGTCGGCGTCGTACACGGCCCGCACGACCGAGGGGTCGGCGAACTCGTAGTCGCGCATCAACTGCCGGGCCGCCTCCCAGCTCCCGTCTGGCTCGGGCGGTCCGGGCTCCTCGGGAGGGAGCGGTTGGACGTACTCGTCGATCTTCCAGCCGTTCTGTGGCGTGAACTCCGCCTGCTGGCGGAGGTCGAAGTTCAGGCTCTCGTGGTGCAGCTCGTCGAGGGCCCGCTTGGCGGCGGCGAGCTCGTCGAGTCGGCGCGTCTCCACGTCGATGCCACCAACCATGCGGCCGCCGGCGACGCGCGCCACCCGCTCGAGGAACGAGGTCCACATGTGCAGCTGGACCTCCTTGGCCATGCGCAGGTTCTGGTACAGGAGCTTCGAGAGCCGGTCGCCACTGCGCGCCCACGACTCCACGGTGACGACCAGGCCGCCGCCGCCGTCCGACGCCCGGAACTCGATCTGGCCGGCCTCGAGGTGGCCGCGCAGGGTGGCGAGGCGGAACGACGTCGCCGTGGTGGCGACCACGCGGACGGGACCGTTCCAGGGACCGGGCATGCGCACGACGAACTCGTCTCCCACCGCCAGCCGGCCCTCCTCACCTTCCACCTTGGTGAACCGGGCGAACTCCGTGGGCGCAACGCGGTTGGGGTCCTCCTTGATGGCCGACATCAGCTCCTCGGCCGAGAGCTCGGCGTCGACGACCCGGACGCGGTACCGCCGGTGGAACAGGGGACCGACGCCCTCCTCGGGGCCCTGAACGTCGTCGCGGAAGACTCCGTCGGGGAGGGGCGGAGCGTCGTCGTGCCCAGGCGACCCCGTGCGCTCACGCCGGTGAAGCGGCGTCGTCCGCCACATGTAGTGCCAGGACGTGAGCCCTATCCCGAACGGCCAGAGGGCGGTGGCGAGGATGCGTCCGTATCGGGGCGTTCGGCGCGCCACGGGCTCCCTTCCCTGCGTTCGAGTGCCCGAGCCGGGGGTACGTTGCACGAGATGGTAACGGCGCTCGTGCAAAGGTCCGGACTGCGGGGCTGGCACCTCCACGCCATGTCGCTGGCCAGCGTCGGCCTGTGCATCGGCCTCTGGATACGCGCCAAGACCGTCGACCAGGAGGAGCGGGGCAATGCCGAGCGCCGAGCGCTCTTCGTCGGCCTGTGGCCGCCCTTGCTGTGGCTGATGGGCGAGACCCTCGACCGCAACGAGTAGGCGGAGCACCGGACGGGATGCCGGCGATCGTCGCCTGCCCGAGCTGTGCCAAGAAGAACCGCGTACCGGCGGCGGCGCAGGGCGTCCCCTGCTGCGCGGCGTGCCACGCCCCGTTGCCCTGGCTCGTCGCGGCGGGTGACGGCGACTTCGAGGAGGTCGCCGTCCGGACACCCGTGCCCGTGCTGGTCGACCTGTGGGCGCCGTGGTGCGGACCGTGCCACGCCATCGCCCCGGGCGTCGAGAAGGCCGCCCGGACGCTCGCCGGGCGGCTCAAGGTTGTGAAGGTCAACGTCGACGAGGCGCCGGGCGTGGCCGCCCGGTTCGCGGCGCAGAGCATCCCCACGCTCGTGGTGCTCCGCGCGGGAGCGGCCGTCGACCGTCGGGTCGGCGCCCTACCGAACGACGCCCTCGTGGAGTGGGTGACGGAGGCGGTCCGGCACCGGGTGGTGTGACCGAGAACGGCGAGCGGGGCGGCTGGCACGCCCCCCCGCCCCGCGCCCCCCTCCCGCAGGTGCCCGCCGCCCCTCAGAGCTCGCCGAGCGCAGGTCACCGGGGACATCGCCCGAGCTCGCGCCCCGGGCGTCGGCGGGTGTGTGCTCTACCTTGTCGCCATGCAGCGACTGCGGCGCCTGCGCGGACCGGTACACGCAATGACGGTGAGGTGCGGATGAGCGATCCCGAAGACGAGACACCGGCCGCCCACGGCGTCCACGCCGGGGCGCGCGACGACAGCGGCATCGGCGAAGAGGGAGGCGACCCACCCCCCGACGACGTGGAGGACTGGGCCGACAAGACCGACACCGGCGGCTCGGGCGCGAGCTGAACTAGCCGTCGGCGTCGGCGTCAATGCCGGCGTCCGCGCCGCCGGGCACCTCGCCGCCGGGCGCCTCCGCCTCTCCGAGGAGGCCGACGTCGCGCGCCAGCTCGGCGCACCAGGTCCACAGCATCCCGATGGCCGACGTGGAACCGGTGACGACGACGCGGGCCGGGCAGCCGTGGGTCGGGTACTCCGTGGGTGTCTCGGCCACCGCCGGGAACTCCTCGTCGGCCAAGCCGATCCGCCAGGGGCGCCCGTCGACCTCCTGGACGGAGAAGCGTGCCGAGTCCATCCACGGACCTCCGCCCGAGGCCGACCTCGCGAGCAAGTGCTGATGGGAGGGGACCACGTGGGCGACGTTGAGGGCGGCCAGGTGGAACGCCGGCCTGCTGCTGCGAACGATGACCTCGGCCTTCTCGGCTGCCGTCAGCGACGTCGGCTCGAGCAGGCGCGCCATCACCTCCACCAGCTGGACCGAGACGCTCGTGCCGAAGTGGAGCCCGCCGTAGAGGAAGCTGAACCCGTCCCGCATCCGGGCGCGCAGGGCGGGTTCGTCCAGCCGGTACAGGTTCAGCAAGTGCTCGAGCCGGTCGAGCAGCCAGACCGACTCGACCGTTCGGTGCTCCTTCACGTACTGGTCGAGGTGGAACACCGTCGTGTCGACGTAGGCGGCACCCAGGTCGCGGAAGGTGCGGATCGACCCCTCCTCGACCGGTCCGGGGGTCGCCAGGATCATGCGCATCTGGGAGTGCATGGAGCGGGCCAGGCCGTAGGGGGGGTACGAGGGCCGTTGCTCCAGGGCGCGACGGATCAGGCCGTCCGCCATCATCGAGGCGATCGCGTAGAGCTCGACCCGGAGGCGCCTGCGGACCTGTCGCCGTTCGCCGTCGCTCAGGCGCCGGAACTGCTCGACGGTGGGGGTGGGCTGGAGGGCGGCGGGCCCCCGGCGGGCGATCTCCCGGGCCCGGATCGACACCCGGTGCCCGACTGCGTCGCCCTCCGGCTCGGTGTCGGGCGGAGTGGGGTCGATGGGCTCCGGCATGGAGAAGACGAAGGATAGGCCGTTCCCATCCACCCCTCTCCGGACCGCCTCGGGGGCTAACTTGGCGCCGCCGAGGCGGTGCCGAGCTCAGGGGGGTCTCACATGCGGCGATTTTTGCGTCTGAAGGGTCTCGTGCTGGTGGGCGCGCTGCTCGCCCTGCTCGTGTCGACGTCGTCGACGAGCGCCCAGCTCCTGCCGCCGCCACCGACTCGGCCCCCTTTCAACCGACCGTCGCTCCCCCCGCGGCCGACCATCACGGTGACGCTCCCGACGACGCCGCCTCCGACCATGCCGCCTCCCACCATGCCGCCTCCCACCATCACCACCCCGCCGCCGACGATGCCGCCTCCCACCAGCCCGCCGCCGACCAGCGACCCGCGGATC
>DASZJY010000007.1:0-6256 GCA_035947635.1 Acidimicrobiales bacterium
GCCCGGCAGCCGGCCCGGCAGCCGGCCCGAGCCGCTCCCGCGCCGACCGTCGCCCAGTTCCCCCGCATATGCGGGTTCGTCCCGGGTGGCCCCGTCGACGTCGAGCTCAACGGCCGCCCGGCGGGCGAGCAGACGGCCGACCGCAACGGCTGCGTGTCCCGGCCCCCGGGTCGCTGACGGGGAGTTCCGCCGTCGTCCGGTCGCTTTTGTAACGAGAGCGCCGGCGCCGGGACTGAGGAGCATGGCCACGGTCTTGGGCAGGCGGCAGGCTGGGGGACCTCAGCCCGACCGGCCGCCTCCGTGGCAGCGGATCGTTGGCATCGCCGTCCCCGTTGCGGCCGTCGGGATCCTCGCTGCCCTGAAACCGGAGGTCGTCCGGGGCACCTTCTCCAGCGCCGAGAGCATGCTCCGGGTGGGAGCGGTCATCGCCGGGTGGGTGCTGTTCTCCTGGCTCATGCGCCGGATCGTCCCCAACACCGTCGTCCGCACCGCGGTGATCGCCGTGCCCGCCACACTCCTCCTCTGGATGAACGTGGCCCCCTACTTCGACGACGACGTGAAAGTGGCCGGCCGCTTCCCCGAGTCGTTCACCACCGCCGGCGGGGCGCCCGCACCCGGCGCCCTTCCGGGGACGACCCCGCCCGGCGAGGAAGCGAGCGCACCGGCGCCGGTGCCCGTGCCGTCCCAGCCGGTCCAGCTCAGCACCGGCCGGTTCCGGGGGCTCGACGGCCACCGGGGATCGGGCGAGGCGTCGCTCTTCCGCCAGCCCGACGGCTCACACGTCGTCGCCTTCCGGAACCTGTCGGTGTCGTCGGTGCCCGATCCGGTGGTTTACCTGGTGCCGGGCAGCGACCAGGAGGGGATCGACGGCGCCGTCCGCCTCGGTCGCTTCGAGGCCGGCCGAGACGCCTACACCGTTCCTGCCGGCTTCGACGTCGACCGCGCGCTGACGGTGATGATCTGGTGCCAGCGCTTCTCGGTGCCGGTGGCGGGGGCCAGCCAGTCGCCGACCTGACGACGCCCGCCGTCACCCCCGGATGCCGAAGGGCGCCAGGGCGGTGGCAGCGTCGGGGAACACCGCCCGCATGGCGGCCACGAAGTCGGCGGGCGTGGCGATCCGGTGGGCGTTCTGGGCCACGAAGACCCGCAGGGCGCAGTCGACGAGATCGGGGTTCCCGAGCGCAGCCATCGCCTGCACGCCCTGGACGTACACGCCGGCGTAGTACGCCGACGAACGGGGGTCCCAGTAGGTCATGGGCTCGCCCAGGCGGCCCCGCGCCTCGGGCGGTATGGCCCGTCCGCGGAATCGCGCCAGCGCGCCCTCCCATCGGGCCTCGGCCCACGATGCTCCTCCCTCGTCGATCCAGGGATCGCGGGCCTGGTTGTTGCCTACGAGGGCGTAGAACCACTGGTGGCCCACCTCGTGGGTGAGGCTGCGGCCCGAGGTGCCGGGGCCCTGCATCACGTGGCCCGGGTACTCGATGCCGCTGCGCAGCGTCGGCGTGACCGACACCGTGAAGGTCGGCCAGGGATAGGGCCCGAACCGCCGGCCGAAGTCCTCGAGCACGGCGACCGCCTTCTGGAGGTAGGTGGAGGGCTGCTCGCCGACGCCTTGCTGCACGCCCACCGTCACCCTCACCGGCTCGGGGCCGCGGGCCACCGCCGACACCACGGTGAACCGGCCCACCGCCACGGCCACGTCGCGCATGGCGGTCGCCGTCCAGTGGCCGGGCCGGTCCTCCACGCCGCTGGCGAGCACGCCGAAGCCCTCGGGGGCGGTGACGGTGAGGTCGAAGTCGGCGGTGGGAGCGGTGGACGCCTCCGCGAACTGGGTGGTCGGGGGGTCGTCGAGCCAGCCCACACCCGGTTGCCACTCGAGGATCGGAAAGAAGGAGCCCAGGCGCACCGACTCCCCTTCGTCCGAGATCCGGTCGCGCACCTCCCTCGGCAGCCTGAGCGTCCAGCGAAGGGCGGCGCGCACTCGCTGGCCCGCCCTGGCGGTGGCGCCGGGGCGGGCGACGAGAGTGGTGGGGTCGTCGAGGGTCGGCCGCACGTCACGGCCGTCGACCTGCAGCCCGGTGACGTCCAGGCGGGCGGCGATGGCCCGCTGGCGGGGGCCGTTGGGCCAGAGCCGGAAGACCAGCCGGTCGGTGTCCTGATCGGGGGTGAACTCGACCTCCTGGCGGCCCTCCACCATCGCCGCGCCCGGTCGGACGTCGACGTGGAGGACGTAGCGGGGGCGGTCACGGGCTGGCTCCCGCCGGGGAGGGCTGGGGGGGCACGACGGCGTGGCCGCCGCCGGCAGCGAGGACGGTGTGGCGCTGGCGGTCGACGTCGTCGGGTTGGCCGGGGTGGCGACCGGGGCTCCCGTGGTGGACGGCGCGGCCGCTCGTCGCTCACTGCCCCGGCACGCAGTGGTCAGGCAGGCGGCGACGACAACGAGGCAGGCAAGGCGCCGACCGGGTGTGCCACGTGCCACTCGGCGATGTTGGCACCGCCCGACCGCGGCATGCTGGTGGCTTGACCACCGTGACCCAGTCCGGCCGCAAGGAGCGGCTTGCTCGGGTCCTGGAGCGGGACGGTCCCACGTGCGTGTGGTGCGGGCGCCGGTTCGAGGGCCTCGTCCGAGCCACCACCGAACACGTCGTCCCGCGCCTGAAGGGCGGGCCGTCGTGGATCGAGAACGAGGTCGCCGCCTGCCGCCGCTGCAACGGAGAGCGGGGGCATTCGCCACTGGGCGAGTGGGCCGACGAGTGCGAGCGGCGCGGCTGGCCGGTGGACCGGGAGCGGTTGGTGCGGGTGTTGGAGGCCCTGGCAACCTGCATTGCCGAACGCGGCGGCCAGCGCCGGGCTCGGCCGTGGCTCGCCGCCCAGCTCCGTCGCCTCCGCCGGTAAGGGGTCAACGTGTTCCGCAGGCGGACGAGGCGTGCCCGCGGAGGCGCACCCGAGAAACCGACGGCCGGCGCCCTCGCCATGCCCTTGCTCGAGGCGCCGCGCCCGGTGACCACCGACTCGTTGCTCACCGCGTGGCGTTCGGCGTGGCCGGGCTCGACACCGCCGAGCGACTTCGACACCCGCAGCGACGAGCACGAGTTCGGCGCCATGACGTTTGCGATCGAGGGGATGCGAGGGGCTCTCGTGGTGGTGCCCGCACCCATCCCCGCCGGGGAGCTGGACGGGCCGGCGGCAACCTCCTGGCTGTGGCCCGACGCCCCCCAGGAGATCGAGCGGGTCAACGCCCATGTGGTCACGTGGGTCTCGGGGGCGGGCCGACCACTGGACGCCTACCGCCACCTCACACGCCTCGTCTCCGCGGTACTGCGGGCGACCGACGGGCTCGGTGTCTACTGGGGAACGGCTGCTCACGTGATCCGGGCCGACGTCTTCGACGGCATCGCCCACAGGTCCGACGAGGACGCGCTCCCGGTGATGCTCTGGGTCGACTTCCGCGCCTTCGCCGAGAATGCCGCGGATGCCGCGGATGCCGAGGGTTCCGAGGACGCCGGGGACGGCCGATCGGCGCTCTTCACCGTCGGCCTGAGCGCCTTCGGCCTCATGGAGCTCGAGATCGCTCCGTCGGACAAGCGGCCGGGCGAGCTCCGTGAGCTCGGCAGGAGCGTGGCCAGCTACCTGATCGAGAACGGGCCCGTGCTGGGCGACGGCGACACCGTCGGCGCCATCGAGGACCAGCCTGTCGTCGTCCGCCACGCCCCCTCGATGGTCGACCGACCAGGGACCGTCTACCGCCTCGAGGGCGCCTGAACCCCTTGACGGCGAGGTAGCTGCCAGGCGCGAGCTCCCAAGGGAACACCCGCTCGGGAACCCGGACGGCAGATGGGCGCGGTTCAGCCCGCTTGCTCGAACGTGAGCACAACGCTCCCCACCTTGTGGCCGCCGTCGACCCGACGATGCGCCTCGACGATCTGCTCGAACGGCAAGACCGAATCGATCACCGGCTTCAGCACTCCCTGCTCGGCGAGGGACATGAGGGTTCGGTAGCTGTCGGCGGTGACCGAGGCATCGTTCTGGCTGCCGCTGATCGTGGCCTTCTGCCACGACGCGGCGAGCGTCTGCGGAAGATTGCCGACGACCATCAGGAACCGGCCGCCCGGCTTCAGGCAGTCCTTCACCTTGGAGTAGGGCGCGTTGCCGTGGTTGTCCATGATCACGTCATAGCGTTGCCCGTCGCTCGCGAAGTCGGCGGTTGTGTAGTCGATCACGTGGTCGGCTCCGAGGCCCCTGACCAGCTCTGCGTTGGCACCGCTGCAGACGGCCGTCACCTGGGCGCCGAGGTGCGAGGCGAGCTGCACGGCCATCGTGCCGACCGCCCCAGAGGCGCCGTTGATCAGCACCGTCTCACCACGGGCCAGCTTCCCCAACCCGAAGAAATGGAGAGCCGTCATCCCGCCGAAGCAAAGGGCCACGGCATCCTCGTACATCAGGCTCCCAGGGATCGGCGCGATCCCTCCGCCCTCGGCCACCGCCACGTATTCGGCGTGGCAGCCGAAGTCGAACCCGCGCGAGGCGACAACCCTGTCACCCGGGTGAAACCGGGTAACCGCGCTGCCCACCGCCTCGACCTGCCCGGCGACCTCCAAGCCCAAGATGGGCTGCTTCGGCTTGGTCAAGCCGAGCTTCAGGCGCATAGGCAGTCGCAGCCCGCGCGGAACGCGCAGCGCCCTCACCCGAGCGTCGCCGGAATTGACGGTCGTCGCACGGGCATTGATGAGCACCTCGCCCTGCGCCGGCACGGGCTTCGGCACCTCCCTGATCTTGACGACCTCGGGCGGCCCGTACCTCTCACAGATTGCGCCCTTCATCGATCGCCCCGCCAGTGCATCGCCGGACGCTACCAGCGGCACCGATGCTGAACGTCTGGGCGGCATCCCTCCTGTGCCAACCCGATGCGACTCCTCTCTGCCCGGACGCACAAGACCCACGTACCGATCCGAAAACTGCACGTCCACCTGACGCTGAGCATCCCGCCATTTTCTGCGATGTGCACTCTCACATAGCGGGCTCGACAAACACGTCTACCGATTCGGGGCGCAGTCTCCCGCAAGCCGACCCTCCTCTGGGATCGAGGGTTGGGCCGACTGCGCCGATCGCCATCGCGGGAGAGCGCGCCGAAAGGAGCTCTGCTTGCGGTACGCCCCGAGCGCGCGGCGCAGCGCATACCAGGGCCACCACCGGCGCACGTCCAGAGCGTTCTTGATGCAGCCACGCCGATGAAGTTGCTGATGGCCCGGACCTGCATGCCGAGCATCCCGGAGACGCCGACGACGAGTAGGAGCTAGATCTCGTACCGCTCGGCGTCGTCCTTCGATTTGACCGCCAGTCGACGGCCTCCGGTAGGAGGCTCCGGCCGGGTCCGACAGGACCACCACGCTCCTCCCCGGGATAGCAGACGGAACAGATCTTCCTTTCGCCTATCGTCGATCGGTCCCGTATGGACGAGTTGGCGCGAGTCGACGTCGTAGGCGAACGACGAAGCCCCAGGCGTCAGAATCACGCCGACCTCCCGCTGCCAGGGCGTCCGAACCTCGGTCTCGTCGTGGGCCTCGGAGGGGGCGAGCAACATGCGCGCCTATGCTCGGTTCCGTTGACCGGGAGGTCCAGCGTGCGCGGTTCCCCCGCGGCCGACGCGCTCACCGACGACCAGACCGGAGGTTTTTTGGCGCTCCTCGACCCGAACCGGTCGCTGTGGGTGGCCGCGACATCGCCCCCGCGCTATCCGGACCTGAGCGGGAGGTCCGAAGCTGACGTCGTGGTGGTCGGCGGAGGCATCACCGGACTGACGACAGCGTTGCTCCTTGCCGAGCGCGGCGTCTCGGTGGTGCTGGTCGAGGCCGCTCGGCTCTGTGCCGGAACGACCGGCTACACGTCGGCGAAGGTGACGTCGCTCCACTCGTTGACCTACGCGCGGCTCGTCGGGGAGGTGGGTGAGGAGAAGGCACGGCTGTACGCCGGGGCCAACCAGGCCGCGATCGAGCAAGTGGCCGCCTGGGTCGAGTCCCTGGCGATCGACTGCCAGTTCACCCGAGCCGCCGCTTACACGTACACGAGCGACCGCAGCCAGCGGGCGGCCATCGAGGCGGAGGTCTCGGCCGCCCGGGCGCTCGGTCTGCCGGCGTCGTTCACGCGGGAGACCGACCTGCCCTATCCGGTCGAGGCCGCGGTGAGGTTCGACAATCAGGCGCACTTCCATCCGTATCGCTACGCGGTGGGCCTGGCTTCGGCCATCGAGGCGGCCGGG
>DASZJY010000008.1:0-10698 GCA_035947635.1 Acidimicrobiales bacterium
GGTGGGCCGAGGTGGAGGTCGTGCTCGACCAGCTCTCGTGGACCAGCCCGGTCCAGCTGGTGGTGTTCGAACCGGTCGCCCTCTGAAACGGCCGGCGGCGGGGTAGGGGCCCCGCTGCTCGGAGGAGGGCGGGGTTGGGGCCCCGCCCGGGGCGGCGAAGCCGCCAGCGACTAAGCAACCGAGCCGGTGAGCTCGCCCGCCAGGGCGGCCAGCTCGGGGCTGTTGCGCAGGCGCTCGAGGCACCGGGCCCGGGTGGGGCCCAGGCTGCCGATGGGCATGCCCAGGGCGGCGGCTGCCTCGGCGTAGCTCGGCGCCGGGTCGGCCATCAGGACCCGCAGCAGTGCCCGGCCTCGCTCGGGGAGGCGCTCGAAGGCCGCCCACAGCGCCTCCTGGTGCTGCGCCGCGTCCAGACGGGCCTCCAGCTCGAACTCCACCTCGGCGGCGGCGTCGGCCACGTGATCGCCGAGCTCGGTGGGCACGGCCCGGCCCGACTTGCGGATCACCCGCAGGCACTCGTGCCGAGCGGTGGCGGAGAGCCAGGCGCCCACCCGCTCGGGATCGCGAATGTCGCCCAGGTGCTCGACGAGGCGCATCCAGGTCGTCTGGCTGACGTCGGCGGCGTCGGCCCTGCTCAGGCGGTGAGCCCTCGCCACCGCCCACACCAGGCCCGAGAACCGCTCGACCAGCGCCGCCCAGGCGGGTTGGTCACCGTCGGCCGCGGCCCGGACGAGTGCACCGACGGCCCCCTCGTCCGCCGGCTTTCCCAGCCCCATCTCGTTTGCGTTGCTGACCCCCGACCCCATTCCAACTCCTCCTTCGACCAACCCGGTCTCCATGGGAGGAGCATGAGGGCGCAGGAGTTCCAGGTCTGTGTCGGCCGACACACACCGCCCGCGCGGGCGATCACACGGTCAGCCGGAAAGGGGCAGGAGGTCGCTCTCCGGTTCGACGGGCGGGTGCACCCGAACGAAGTACTCCCTCCCGAACATCTCCCTGAGCATCGATTGGGGGAACATCCCGTGGTCGATGGGGAACTGGGTGCGATGGGCGGCGAGGGCGCTGACCTTGCGGTCGACGTAGCCGGACACGTCGATGACCGTCGTCGCCGTCACCGTGGGGCCGTCGCCCGTCTCGTGAGCGGACGCACCGAGATAGCGGGCGTCGGTGCCCCGTCCGGCGAATGCGGTGGGCGCACTGGGTGACAGCACGAGGCAGGTCACCGCGTCGACCGCCACCACGTTGGCGGTGCGGGCGCCGCCGTGGGCAATAGCCAGCTCTCCGAAGAACTCGCCGGGACCGAGGCGGGCCAACCACTGGTGTGCGCCGTCGTTTTCCTCTCGTACGACGTCGACCTGGCCGCTCAGGACCAGGTAGAGGCTGCTCGCCGGCTCGCCCTGCTCGACGATGGTGAGGCCGGGGGGGAACCAGCTCACGTCGATGAAGTCGCTGGCGTAGCGCATGGTCGTCGTCTCCTCGGCGAAAAGCGACAGCGCCTGCCCGAAGTTGTCGCCGCCCTTGAAACGGGCGTTGAGCTCGACCAGCCAGTGGGCCAGCCGGTCGGCGAGCAGCAGCCGGCTTCGGGGAAAGTGGCTGTGGTACAGCCGGGCCGGCGCGCCGTCGAGGTCGGTGGTCGCCCGGAAGAACGCCTCGGTCGTCGCCTGGCTCATGGCCACGTGGTCGGGATGGCCGTAGGCCCCGTCGTCGCCGAAGGTGATCACCACGTCCGGTGAGAACCCGGCCATAGCGCCGAGGACGGCGGCGGTCAGCTCCGCCCGGTCGACGTCGGCCAGCGTTCCGTCGTGGTAGTCCAGGCAACGCACGTGGCGCACTCCCAGCGCGGCGCACGCCGCCTCCAGCTCCCGCTCCCGGACCCGGCCCAAGGTGCGTCGGGTGGCCCGGGTGGCGTCGCGGATCTGGCCCGCCTCGCCGCGGGTGGCGGACACGACCATGGCCTCGCAACCCTGGGCGGCGTAGCGAGCGAGCGTGCCACCGGCGCAGAAGGTCTCGTCGTCGGGATGGGCGAAGACGCCGAGGAGCCGGGGGGCGCTCACGGGGCCAGGCACACGGGCGGGAGCTCGAACCACCGGAGCTCCTCGAAGTCGGGCGAGACAGGCGCCGGCGGCGTCTCCGCCGGGCCCGAGCCGTCGCCGGCGGCGGGAAGGGAGGCGAACAGCGCCCGGGCGTCGTCGAGGTGCCGGCCGAGGATGCTCTCGGGGGCACGGACGTGGCTGACCGAGTACCGCAGAACGCCCTCGGCGTCGTAGCTGAGGTCGTCGAGCCGCAGCGGGGGCTCGACGGCCCCCCGGCGGTGGTGCCAGATGCCAGTCCGGGGGTCGAAGCGGTAGTGGGGCAGCAGCTTCCACCCGTGGTCGGCGACCAGCTCCACCGCCCGCAGGATGTAGTCGAACTCGGCCTCGGAGATGAAGTAGTTGAAGTTCACCCGTACCCAGCCGGGCTTGATGCCCTCGCACCCGCGGGCGATCTCCCGGTCGTAGCGGCGCGACCGCTCGACGTCGATGCCGAGCAGGCGGTGGCCATAGGGGCCGGCGCACGAGCACCCGCCGCGCGACTGGATGCCGAACAAGTCGTTGAGGACGGCGACGACGAAGTTGTGGTGCACGAACTGGCGGTCGTGGCGCACGACGAACGAGACGATCGACAGCCGCTCGGCGCTGGTGTTGCCGAGGAGCTCGATGTTGGCGTTGCCGCGCCACGCCGCCACCGCCCGGCGGATGAATGACTCCTCCCTCGCCCGGATGGCGTCGGCGCCGACGGCTGCCTTGAGCTGGAACACGAGGCCGGCGCGGATGGACTCGACGATGGCGGGCGTGCCTCCCTCCTCCCGCTGCACGGGGTCGTCGAGGTAGCGGTGCTCGGAGGGGTTCACGTAGGCCACCGTGCCGCCGCCGGGAACCGTCGGCACCCGGTTGCGCACCAGCTCCCGGCGGACCACCAGGACCCCAGGCGTCCCCGGCCCGCCCACGAACTTGTGGGGCGACAGGAACACCGCGTCCTTGTACGACAGCTCGCCGTCCCCGTACATCTCGATGTCGACGTAGGGCGCGGCGGCGGCGAAGTCCCAGAACGACAGGGCGCCGTGGCGGTGCAGCGTCCTGGCCACGGCCCGGGTGTCGGTGACGATCCCGGTGACGTTCGACGCGGCCGAGAAGCTGCCGACGCGCAGCGGCCGGTGCCGGTAACGGACGAGCTCCTCCTCGAGCCGAGCGCAGTCCACGTGGCCGTCGGCGTCCTCGGGGATCACCACCACGTCGGCGATCGACTCGCGCCAGGGCAGCTCGTTGGAGTGGTGCTCGAACGGGCCGATGAACACCACCGGGCGCTCGTCGCCGGGGATCCGCTCGGAGAGGCCGTAGCGGTCGTCGAGGTCGGCCGGGATGCGCAGGTTCAGTATGCCGACGAGCTTGTCGATGGCCGCCGTGCTGCCCGACCCGCAGAAGAGCACGAGGGTGTCCTCGTCGCCGCCAACGGCGTCGCGGATGATCCGCCTGGCGTCCTCACGGAGGCGGGTCGTCTGGAGCCCGGTGCCCGAGCTCTCGGTATGGGTGTTGGCGTAACGGGGCAGCACCTCGTCGCGGATGAAGTCCTCGATGAACGAGAGGGCCCGCCCCGACGCGGTGTAGTCGGCGTAGGTCACCCGCCGGGGCCCGTACGGCCCGTCCATCACCTGGTCGCCCCCGATGACCGACGCCCGGATCCGGTCGATCAACGGAGAGGACGGGACGGGCACGGGTACCTCGGGCGGTGGGTGAGAGGTGGCTCTCTCGACCCTACGACAGGCCACGGCCGTCCGAGGACGCGGCCGGGGACGGGGCCGGGGCATGTGCGCCTGGCAACGGAAGGCGGTCGGCGTACTTGGCGACGACAGGTCCCGCCACTGCGGTGAGCAGGACGTAGGCGGCGGCCAGGGCGCCCAGCTCGTCTCCGTGGTCCGTGCCCGCTCCGAGGCTCGCGATGACGATCGAGAACTCGCCCCGGGCGATGAGGGCGGTGCCGGCCCGGAGGCGCCCGCGAGGGCCGACCCCGAGGGGGCGGGCTGCCGCGTGTCCGGAGACGAGCTTGCCGGCACCGGTGACGACGGCGAGGGCAGCAGCCGGGAGGACCACCGCAGGGAGATCCCCGGGGTCGATCTGGAAGGAGAAGAACAGGAAGAAGGTGGCGGCGAACAGGTCCCGCAGGGGCTCGACCAGGGCCCCTGCGCGCGCCTGTACGGGACCGGAGAGGGCGAGGCCGACCAGGAAGGCGCCGATCGCCGCCGACACCTGCACCTCCTGGGCGAGGCCCCCGACGAGGAGCGTGAGGCCGAACACGGCGAGGAGCAGGGCCTCGTCGGACCCGCCTGCCAGCAGCGCGCTGAGGCGCTCTCCCCAACGGAGGGCGACGACGAGGACGAGGGCGACGGCAGCCAGCGCGATGCTCACGGTCGCGGCGGTGTCGGCCAGGTCACGGCCGGCGACGAGGGCGGCCACGACCGGGAGATAGGCGGCCATGGCCAGGTCCTCGATGACGAGGACGTTCAGGACGGCGGGCGTCTCCCGGTTGCCGAGGCGGTCCAGGTCGCTCAGGACCTTGGCCACGACGCCGGAGGAGCTGATCCAGCACACTCCTCCCAGCAGCACGGCGGTGGTGAGGTCCCACCCCAGGAGCAGCCCCGCTCCCAGGCCAGGGGTGAAGTTCACTGCCGCGTCCACCCCGCCGGGCACCAGGCCGCCGCGGAGCCCATGGCGCAGCTCGTCGGCGGTGTACTCCAGCCCGAGGACGAGAAGGAGCAGGAGCACGCCGATCTCGGCGCTGAGCGAGATGAACTCGGCACTGACGTCGAGGGGGGCGATGCCACCCTCCCCGACCGCGAGCCCGGCGAGGAGGTAGAAAGGGATGGCGGTGATGCCGAGGCGCCCGGCGAAGCGCGCCAGCACGGCTAGCCCCAAGGCCACCGCCCCGATCTCGATGAAGACGAGGGCGGCGTCCTCCCCGGCCGCCGCCAAGATCACGTGTCGATCAGCTGGCGAAGCTGGGTCAGGCCCTCCTGGGTCCCCACCGCCACCGCGACGTCGCCGGCCTCGAAGCGATGGTCGGGGCCGGGGCTGGGAAGAGGCGTGTTCTGGCGGACCACGGCGACGATCGACGCCCCGGTCCTGGACCGGAACTGCCCGTCGCCGATCGTGGAGCCGACGAAGCGCGACCCCTGGGGCACGGTGATCCAGTCGATCGCCAGACCTTCGAGGCGCTGGACGGAGGCCAGTGCCTCACTCAGGTGAGGTGCGCCGAGCAGCTCGGCCAGCGTACGGGTGTCGTCCGGGCTCAGGTGCAGGACCGACCTGGTCTTGTCGGGATCTTCCCGGTCGTAGACGACGATCTCGCGCCGCCCGGTGCGGTGCGACACAACGCCCACCCGCTCACCGTCGGCGGTCGTGTACTCGTGACGGACCCCGACTCCGGGCAGCCGGATCTCGGTCACTTCGGGCATGTGCACCTCCGATGCGTCACACGCCATCCCGGGTTGTCAGGGGGCGGACGGCCTCAGTCCAGCTTGTCTCAAACGGTCGCCCACCTCGGGCGGAACCGTGACGCGCCAGCCGGCCGCTCGGAGCTCGGAGCGGTTGACCGTCATCTCGCCGCCGAGCTGGCGTCCGTAGGTGAAGCGGAAGGTCCACGTCGAGCCTTGATCCACGACCTTCTCGACGGTCTTGGAGGTCTCTCGCCGGACGGTGCCGAGGCCGGTCCACCCGCCGCCGTCGCCCGGCTTGACCTCGACGTTCACCTTGTAGACGAGCGGGTTGTCGACGGTGACCTCGCTGACGAACGACGGCCCCGCGGTCAGGCGAGCGACGAGCAGCAGGGGGCTCAGCACGAGGATCGTCCACGCCAGCACTCCGGCGAGGGCGGGCAGCGACTGGATCGACCGCGGCCGGGTGAGGACCGGGCTCATGGTGGGCACCTCCGTCGGAAGGCGGGAACAAGGGCCCGCGGGCTTGTGCCACGGGGATGGGTATCGCCTAGATCAGGGCGAACCGACGGAAGGGTGGCCCGCGCTCTGGAAGCGTGGGGGACCACAGGAGCGCAGGTTTCGGCACATGGGCCGCCGCCGCGGCCCGGCGGGCGAAGGCAAGGGCCACCAGCAGGGGCGGGACGAGGACGGCGAGGGCCTGCTTCGACGAGTTGGCAAGGGCGGAGCGCTCGAACGCGGTCTCCAATTTGGCCGGCAGTACCGCCTCGATGCCCGCGGTGGTCGCCCACACCGCCGTCGTGCCGTCGGGAACCGTCGCCGCAGGTCCGTCGTCGCCCTGTCCGGTGCCGAGCAGGCCGACCACGGCGAGCAGGACGAGAAGGACCGGCGCGAGGCGGAGGGCACCCATTCGCCGCATCCCCGCAGGGTAGCGGTGAGTCGGCACCACCGCCGGCTCAGGAGTCGGCGGCGCGGCGGGCGCGGCTGGGCGCCACGCGGGGCGGCTCGCCCGGCATCTTGGGGTAGACGGGGGGCCACGGCGCGTCCTCCAGGCCGGCCGCCCGGTCGCGCTCGTGGAGGGCGAGCAACGGTTCGAGCGATTGCGGATCAGTGGCCATGGCGGACCAAGGGTCGCCTTTGGCGCGGACGCGCGCGGGGACGGTGGCGATGGTCAGCTCGTCGGGCTCGATGGCGTCGAGCTCGTCCCACGCGAACGGTGTGGACACTTGGGCACCGGGGCGGGCCCGCACCGACCAGGCGCCGAACACCGTCTTGTGAGGAGCGTTCTGGTTGAAGTCGACGAACACCCGACGGCCGCGCTCTTCCTTCCACCAGGCGGCGGTGATGAGGTCGGGCCGGCGCCGCTCGAGCTCCCGGGCGACCGCCACGGCCGCCGCCCGTACGTCGTAGGACGTCCACCGGGGCTGGAGGCGCACGTACACGTGGATGCCGCGGTTGCCGGTGGTCTTGGGCAGGCCCGTCACTCCGACCTCGTCGAGCAGGGCGCGCACCACCTGGGCGGCCTCCCGCACCTCCGGGAACGCCACCCCTGGCGTCGGGTCGAGATCGATACGGAGCTCGTCGGCGTGCTCGGGGTCGTCGGCTCGGATCGGCCATACGTGGAAGCCGAGACAGGCCAGGTTCACCGCCCACAGGACGTGGGCGAGGTCGGCGACGACGAGCGCTCGCGACGTGGTGCCGTTGGGCGTACTGACGATCGTCGTCTCCAACCAGTCGGGGCGGCTGTCGGGAACGCGCTTCTGGAAGAACGAGGAGCCACCGGCGCCGTTGGGGAAGCGCTGGAGGAGGACGGGACGCCCACCCATGGCCGCCAGGAGCGGGTCGCTCACCGCTTGGTAGAAGCGCACCAGATCGAGCTTGGTGTCTCCCCGCGCCGAGAAGAACACCTTGTCGGGATGGGTGATCACCACCTCGCGCCCGGCTGCTTCGACCGCCACGCCCTCGTCGGCCATCGCCGTCGACGCTACTTCGGGCACGATCTCCGGCCTCACGGTGACGGTAGCGCCAGCGCCTCCGCCAACAGCTGGTAGGAGCGGCGTCGGGCGGCGAGGTCGTGGCAGACCGTCACCACCATCACCTCGTCGACCGCGAACTCGTCGGCGACCGCGAGGAGGCTGCGGGCCACGCGCGCCGGAGAGCCGACGAGCACGCCGGCCCGCGCCTGGTTGGCGCGCTCGCGCTGCAAGGCCGTCCACTGGTGGACGGCGGCGTCCTCGGGCGGCAGGATCGGAGGGCGCTGGGCCCCCTCCGGCCCCAGCCGCCAGAGGTCGGCGGTGGCCGCCTGGCGCCCGGCCTCCTCGTCGCTCGGGGCGCACAGCGCCGCCACCGCGACCACGGCGCGCGGCGCCCGGCCGGCGCCGGCACGGAACCCCCGCCGGTATGACTCCACGATCTGAGGACCGTGGGCGGGCGTTATGAAGTGGGCGAAGGCCAGGGGGAGCCCGAGGTACGCGGCACATGCGCTGCTGTAGCTGCTCGAGCCCAGCAACCACACATCGGGGCCACCGGTCCCCTCGGGCATGGCCCGCACCTCGGCGCCCTCGTCCCCCTCGAGGAACGTCACGAGCTCCGCAAGGTGCTCGGCGAAGCGCTCCTCGCCGGAGGCCCCGCCGCTGGCGAGGAGGGCAGCCTCGGCCGCCGGGTCGGTGCCCGCCGCCCGCCCGATCCCGAGGTCGATCCGTCCCGGGAACAAAGCGTCCAACGAGCGGAAGACCTCGGCCACCTTGAGCGGGCTGTAGTACGGGAGGAGGACGCCACCCGAACCCACGCGAATCGTCGAGGTGGCAGCGGCGACCGCGGCGACGACCACCTCGGGCGCGGTGCCAGCGAGCGAGGGCGTGTTGTGGTGCTCGGCGATCCAATAGCGCCGGTACCCCCACGCCTCGGCAGCACGGGCGAGCTCGACCGATTCGCGGAGGGCGACGTCGGGCGACGTGCCGGCCGGCACTGGCGCCTGGTCGAGCACGCTGAGGGCGAGGCGCCGGTCCACCGGGCAATTGTCCCCGGCCGAATGGGGTAGGTACGAGTCCCGAAGTGCTCTGTTCGCCGACAAGGAGGGACCGATGGCCAAGGTCGCGTTCGTGCTCGCCGACGACTTCGAGGACTCCGAGTTCCGCGTCCCCTACGACCGCATCACCGCCGCCGGCCACCAGGTGACGGTGATCGGCCAAGAGGCGGGCAAGGAGGTCACGGGCAAGAAGGGCAAGGAGACGTTCACCATCGAGACCACGCCCGACCAGGTGAGTGCCGAGGACTTCGACGCCCTCGTCGTCCCCGGGGGCTACTCCCCCGACAAGCTGCGCACCCACGAGGGGACGGTGAAGCTCGTGCAGGGCGTCTTCGGCGCCGACAAGCCCGTGGCGGTGATCTGCCACGCCGGGAGCCTGCTGATCGAGGCCGACGCGGTACAGGGCCGCACGGTGACCTCGTGGCCGTCGATCCGCACCGACCTCCTGAACGCCGGCGCCGAGTGGGTGGACAAGGAAGTGGTCGAGGACGGCAACCTCATCACGTCGCGCAACCCCGACGACCTCGACGCGTTCTGCGGCGCCATTCTCAACCGCCTCAACTAGCCTCAGGTGGCGCCGGCGCGCCTGACTGACTAGCGTCAGGGGATCCTGGCTCACCTTGCACGCCGTGCCTGGCGCGCCCGAGCGAGCATCGTGTTCGTAGGGGCGACGTTCGTCGTGTCCGTGACCCAGCAGGCCGTCGCCGGCGGAGACACCCTGGAGGGCAAACGGGCGGAAGCGGCGCGCCTCACCAACGAGCTCGAGGCTCAGGCCCGGCGCGTCGTCGAGCTCGACCGGCGCCACCGCCAAGCGATGGCACGGGTGGCGGAGCTGGAAGGAATGGCCCGCCAAGCCGAGGATGGCGTTCGCTCGGCCCTGGCGCAGCAGGAGGACGCCCGCCGGCGCCTTCAGGTGCAGGCCGTCGAGGCCTACATGCGGGGCGGAACGTTCACCGTGATCGGCAAGCTCAAGGCCGGCACCGCGCTGCCCTTGTACGACACCTATCTCAACGTGGCGGCGGGCTACGACCGCAACGCCATCGAGGGTCTTCGGGGCGCGCGGGAGGACCTCCAGGCCAAAAGGGCGGCCCTCGAGCTCGTCCTCGGCCGGGCCCGCTCGGAGGCGTCGCGTCTGCGGGCGGACCGCACCGCCCTCGACCAGGCGGCGGCGTCGCAGCGCAGCAGGGTTGCCCGGCTCAACGGTGAGGTGGCCGGCCTCGTCGCCGCCGAACAGCGGCGCCGAGCCGCCGTGGCCGCCGTGCCCGCCCCCACCATCCAGGCGCAGTCCGTCTCGCCTTCGCCACGTCCCGCACCCTCGCCGGCCCCCCTGCTCAGGGTCACACCCGCGCCGGCGAGCGACCCCTTCGCATGCATCCGCCAGCTGGAGTCGGGAGGCAACTACGGCCATCCCAACGGCGGCGCATACCAGTTCCAGGACGCCACGTGGCAGTCGCTCGGGTACAGCGGCTCGGCGGAGGACGCGCCCCCCGCCGTGCAGGACCAGGCGGCGCGCCAGCTGCAGGCGCGCGACGGCTGGGCGCCCTGGACGGTGGCCCCCTCGTGCGGACTGGTGTGAGCCGGCTCGCTCCTAGGAGCGTGTCGTTCTCTCGCGCCGACCAGCCACATGAGACCGCGTAGCTGCTGGTCGGCGCTTCGGGCCGAAGGCCCGACCTCAGTAGATCAACACCTCCTAGCCGATCCCGCCCCTGGACTTGGTGATGTCGCCGAGCAGCTCGTGGCAGCGCACCGCCCGGTTGGCATCCTCTTCCTTCACCTGCTTGATGAACTCGACGACGTCGTCGTGCTCATGGGCGTCCTCGATGTACTTGTCGTAGACCTCGGCGCCCTTGAGGGCGTGGTACTGGATGCTCACGAGGTCGTAGAAGATGTCGTCCGCAGGGGTGTGTTCACTCGCCATGCTCACTCCTCGTTCACGGGTGCGACGCGCCTCCTACCCGGCGACCCGAATCCCCATCCCCCCTGCTCGGCGCGCGCCCGACGCACGCGCGCCCGGTATGTTCTCGGGCATCGAAACGCGCGTCTCCCTTCCCGCCGAGCCCACGAGCGCCTCACGCGCCCGCACCTTCGTCCGCGACTCGTGGGGTAGGAGGCGCGTCGCACCCGTGAGCGAGGAGTGAGCATGGCGAGCGAACACACCCCTGCGGACGACATCTTCTACGACCTCGTGAGCATCCAGTACCACGCC
>DASZJY010000009.1:0-5269 GCA_035947635.1 Acidimicrobiales bacterium
TGGCTGAACGACAGCCTCGGCCATGCCGCCGGCGACGAGGTGCTGGTCACCGTGGCCACACGGTTGCGCCAGGCTCTGCGGCCGGGCGACACCCTCGCCCGCTTCGGCGGCGACGAGTTCGTCGTGCTGTGCGAGGACGTCACCTCGGAGGCGGCCGCCCTGGCCCTCGCCCAGCGGCTACGCACGGCCCTCGAGGCCCCGATCGAGGTGGGTGGGGAGGAGACGACGCTGACGCTGAGCGTCGGCATCGCCTACGCCAGCCAGAC
This sequence comes from Acidimicrobiales bacterium, assembly GCA_035947635.1. GTDB lineage: Bacteria > Actinomycetota > Acidimicrobiia > Acidimicrobiales > AC-14 > DASZJY01. The sequence goes on from DASZJY010000009.1 coordinate 267, forward strand.
GAGCGCGGCCGAGACCGCTGAAGAGCTGGTCCGCGACGCCGACGCCGCCATGTACCGGGCCAAGGAGCGGGGCCGTGACCGTCACGAGCTGTTCGACATCACCACCCGGCTGATCGCCCTCGCCCGTCACGAGACGGTGAACGCCCTCCGGCGGGGGACCGAACGCGGCGAGATGGTCGTCCACTACCAACCGCAGGTCGACATCACCAGCGAGCGAGTCGTCGGCGTGGAGGCGCTGGTGCGCTGGAACCACCCGCAGCGAGGGCTGCTCACCCCGGGCGAGTTCATCTCCCTGGCCGAGGAGACCGGCATCATCGTGCCCCTCGGCGCCAACGTGCTCGCGGCCGCCTGCCAACAGGCGGTGGCCTGGGAGCGGCGGGGCGACCTGCCCGAGAAGCTGTGCCTCTCCGTCAACCTGGCCGCCCGCCAGCTGCTGTCCAACGACCTGTGCGACGTCATCCAGGACGTGCTGCGGACCTCCGGTCTCGACACGTCGCAGCTCTGCTTGGAGATCACCGAGAGCGTCCTGCTGGACGACACCGAGGCGAGCGCCCGGGCACTCGGCGACCTGAAGGGGCTGGGCGTGCGCATCGCGGTCGACGACTTTGGTACCGGGTTCTCGGCTCTCAGCTACCTCAAGCGCTTCCCGGTCGACGTGCTCAAGATCGACCGCTCCTTCGTGATGGGACTCGGGCGGTCGCGCGAGGACCGGGCCATCGTCGCCAGCGTCGTCGACCTCGCCCACGCCTTCGGCCTCACCACCGTCGCCGAGGGCGTCGAGACGCCCGAGCAGCTGGGCGAGCTGCGGGCCCTGGGGTGCGAGCTGGCCCAGGGCTACCTCTGGAGCCCGGCGATGCCGCCCGACGCCGCCGCCCGGTGGATGGCGACGCAGCACCACAACGCCGCCTCGTCCACCTCCTCGGCTCCCCCGCCTCCTGGGGACGACCCGCTCGAGGACGACGACGACCGTCGCCCGCGGGCCCGGGTGCTCATCGTCGACGACGACCCGTCGGTGCGCCGGGTGCTGCGGATGCTGCTCGACGACGAGGAGCAGTTCACGGTCGTCGGGGAGGCCGAGGACGGCAGGGAGGCGGTCGCGGTCGCGCGCCAGGTCCATCCCGACGTCGTCGTGCTCGACCTGGCCATGCCCGGCATCGGGGGTCTCGAGGCGCTGCCCTTGATCCAGGCGGTGGCGCCCGAGGCCAAGGTGGTCGTGCTCTCGGGCCTGGAGTCGGCCACCTACGGCCCCACCGCTCTCCGCCAGGGCGCCGTCGCCTACTTCACCAAGCGGGGCGACCTGAGCGAGCTGGTCACGGGGCTCGACGTGCTCCTCGCCTCCTCCGCCTGACCCCGCCCCGTACTCGCGCCATTGCCCCTCATGAGGGGTGGTTCCGCGGGACGCCGGGTGATGGAGACGTACTGCGTCGGTGGTAGGCGCGGGGCCCACCGGCGGCTGACGACGAGAGCGGCGCCCCGGTCGTACCGTTGTTCGACGTGAGGACGTGCGACGCTCCAGCCGGCGCGGGCGAGGCGCGGCGGGAGCGGTCGATCGCGGCCGGGTGGCGGCTGGCCCTCGTCGTCGGGGTGGCCCAGCTGCTCTTCACCCACCTCGCCGGCCGCGACCAGGCCGACCGTTACTCGCTCGATCTCCTGGGCGTGGCTCTGCTGCTGGCCGGGCCGGCGGCGCTCGCCGTGCGGCACCGGTACCCGTCGGGCGTGCTCGTCGTGACGCTCACTGCCACCCTCATGTACTGGGAGATCGGCTACGTCCGGGGGCCCATCTTCCTGGCCCTGATCGTCGCCTTCGCCACCGCCGTCATGCACGGGCGCCGGTGGCTCGCCTGGGGGTCGTTGGTCGTCGGGTACGTGTCGTTCCTCTGGCTGGGCGACCTGTTGGACCGCGAGCCGGCGCCCAACCTCGCCCAGGTCGTGGGGCTGGGGGCGTGGCTGCTGGCCCTCGCCACCACCACCGAGGTCATCCGGGCGCGCCGGGAACGGGCGGCCGAGGTCGGCCGGGCCCGCCAGGAGGAGGCCCGGCGGCGGGCCAGCGAGGAGCGCCTTCGCATCGCCCAGGAGCTCCACGACGTGCTGGCCCACAACATCTCGCTGATCAACGTCCAGGCGGGGGTGGCGCTGCACCTGATCGACGAGCGCCCCGAGCAGGCCCGCCCTGCCCTGGCCGCCATCAAGGACGCCAGCAAGGAGGCGCTGGACGAGCTGCGGTCCGTGCTCGACGTGCTGCGTGAGGGGACGGGCGACGCGGCGTCGCTCGCCCCCGCCCCCGGGCTGGCCGCCGACCTCGACGACCTGGTGGCCAAGGCGGTCGCCGCCGGCGTCGACGTGACCGTCGAGGTCGAGGGGGAGCGGCGCCCGCTGCCTCCCAGAGTCGACCGGGCTGCCTTCCGGATCGCCCAGGAGGCGCTCACCAACGTCGTCCGCCACGCCGGCGGCGCCACCGCCACCGTGCGGGTCACCTACGCCGTCGAGGCCGTGACCGTCGAGGTGAACGACGACGGGACGGGTGCTCCGGTCGCCGTGGCCGACGGCAGTGGGGGCGGCAGCGGCAACGGCATCACCGGCATGAGGGAGCGGGCAGCTGCCCTGGGCGGGCGGCTGGACGCCGGTCCGCGGGCGGGCGGCGGCTTCCGGGTACGGGCGTGGTTGCCCCTGGACGACCGCACGTGATCCGCGTCGTCCTGGCCGACGACCAGGTGCTGGTGCGAGCCGGCTTCAAGGCCCTCCTCGACGCCCAGGACGACATCGAGGTGGTGGCGGAAGCGGGCGACGGCGACGAGGCCGTGCGGTTGGCCCGGACCCTCGTCCCCGACGTCGTCCTCATGGACATCCGCATGCCGGGCACCGACGGCCTCAGCGCCACCCGGGCCATCACCGCCCAGGACCGCCTGGCCGACGTGCGGATCGTGATCCTCACCACCTTCGAGCTCGACGAGTACGTCTTCGAGGCCATCCGGGCCGGGGCCAGCGGGTTCCTCGTCAAGGACACGGAGCCGGTCGAGCTGTTGCGGGCGGTGCGGGCGGTGGCCGGCGGCGACGCCCTGCTCTCGCCCGGCGTCACCCGCCGTCTGATCGCCGCCTTCGCCCGCAACGCCAAGGACCCCGGTCCCACCGGGGCGACCGAGCTGGGTCTGTTGACCGACCGTGAGCGCGAGGTGGTGAGCCTCGTCGCCGAGGGCCTGTCGAACGACCAGATCGCCGAGCGCCTGTTCGTGAGCCCCGCCACCGCCAAGACCCACGTGAACCGGGCCATGACGAAGCTCAACGCCCGCGACCGGGCTCAGCTGGTGGTGTTCGCCTACGAGTCGGGCCTGGTCCGTCCGAGCTGGCTCTGAGCCGCTCGCAGCAGGCGACGCCCCCTTGGCTACCGCGGTCGCAGTAGGCGACAAACCCGCCGCCGGCTGACGACGCGGCGGTGCTCAGGGCGGACGATCGAACCATGATCACCTCACTTGCAACGACATATCTCGGGCACGCCTCGGGCTGGGGCCCCGGGCCTTGGGTCGGCTTCTTCTGGCTCGCCGTGTGGGGCGCGGTCATCGCCTTCTGGGTGACGCGCGGCAGGCGCCGCCAGGCGTGGCGCAGCGGCGAATCGGTGTTGTCCGAGCGCTACGCCCGGGGCGAGATCGACGCCGAGGAGTACGGCAATCGCCTGCGTACGCTGCGGGAGCAGAGCCGATGACGGCGGTGGCTCCGCCCCGCACGGCCGCCGCCAGCGCCGTGCACGCCACCAAGGTCTACGGCTCGGGCCCCACCGCCGTGCGGGCGCTCGACGACGTCAGCGTGGACCTGGCCGCGGGGCGGTTCACCGCCGTCATGGGACCGTCGGGCTCGGGCAAGTCGACCCTGCTGCACTGCCTGGCCGGTCTCGACCACCTCACCTCGGGGCACGTCTTCCTGGGCGGCACCGACCTGGCCTCGTTGTCGGACAAGGAGCTCACCCTGCTGCGCCGCGACCGGGTCGGCTTCGTCTTCCAGGCGTTCAACCTGGTCCCCGTGCTCACCGCCGGGGAGAACATCGTCCTGCCGCTGGCCCTGGCCGGGCGCCGCCCCGACCGTGAGTGGCTGGAGGAGGTGATCGCCACGGTGGGGGTGGGTGACCGCCTGGCCCACCGGCCCTCCGAGCTCTCGGGCGGCCAGCAGCAGCGGGTGGCGGTGGCCCGGGCCCTGGCCAGCCGGCCCGAGGTGGTCTTCGCCGACGAGCCCACCGGCAACCTCGACTCCCGGAGCGGTGCCGAGATCCTCGGGCTCCTGCGACGGGCCGTCGACGAGATGGGCCAGACGGTGGTCATGGTGACCCATGACCCCGTCGCCGCCAGCTACGCCGACATGGCCGTGTTCCTCGGCGACGCCCGCGTCGTCGACGCCATGGGGGGCCCGACGGCGGAGCGCGTCCTCGACCGGCTCGGGCGTCTGGACGCGGGTCCGGGAGCCCACTGCCAGCCGCCCCTCCTTGGCCGCCCCCCGGTTGACGACGACCTCCCCCGGTCCACGCGGGGGCCGGCCCGCCACCAGGCGGTAGGGGTTGAGCTCGGGATCGGTGATCCATGTCCCGGCAACCCTCGGCGGGCCGTTCCCGCCCACCGCCTTGCCGTCGGACCCGAGCAGCTGGCCGTAGCCCTCGACCGACGCCTCCGCCGCCGCCACCCCTGCAACTGCCCGCAGGCGCTCGGCCAGGGAGGCGTCGACGAAGCCCCGCTGGCGGGTATCCGGCCCCCGGTCGCCGCCGACGGAGATCTCGGTGGCATTGCGGACGACGACGTCGGTGCCGGCGCTGGCGTCGGTGAACAGCTCGTCGAAGTTGGCGCGCAGCGTGTCGCTCAGGGCGAGGGTCCCCGAGAGGAACGCCACCCCGAGGAACACGGCGAGGGCGGTGGCGAGCAGGCGGCGCCTGCCGGCGAGCACGCTCTTGAGGGTGATCCGCAGCATCGTCAACCTCCGAGGTGCTTGAGCCGGTCGAGAACGCGCTCCGCCGTCGGCTTCTCGAT
>DASZJY010000010.1:0-5146 GCA_035947635.1 Acidimicrobiales bacterium
ACCGGCCGCCGCCCCTGTTTCCTTCGCGGGTGAGGCCCGCTACCACGCCTTGACCTGACCGCGCCGTAGCGGACGCTCCGCCCTACTCGGTGGTGATGGCCCGGAGCACGTCGAGCTTGGCTGCCCGCCGGGCCGGGGGTATGGCGGCGATCACGCCGGCGATGCCGGCCAGCACCACGATCGCCACCAGTTGCCCGACCGGGATGGCGAGGCGTTCGATGCCCTCGCTGTCGAGCGCCTGCACCAGCGCCCACCCGAAGAAGACGCCGATGAGCAGGCCGAGGAACGTGCCTTGCAGGGCGATGATCACCGACTCCCAGCGCACCGTCGACCGCAGCTGCGACCGCGTCATCCCGACGCTGCGAAGCAGGCCCAGCTCCCGCGTGCGTTCGAGGATGGACAGGGCCAGGGTGTTCCCGATGCCGAGCAGGGCGATGAGGATTGCCAGCCCGAGGAGGGCGTAGACCAGGCCGAGCATCTGGTTCACGAAGCTCGTCTGCTCCTCCTTGAAGCCGGTGCGGTCCTTCACCTCGGCACCGGGGAAGTCGTCGGCCACCCGTTGCACCGCCGCCAGAGCCGCCTCGGCGGTGACGCCGTCGTCCTTGTCGATGAAGATGAGGGTGTCGAACTGGTCGGCGAAGTTGGCCTCGTAGGCGTCGAGCCCCAGCAGGTAGTCGCCGGCCGGCTGGTTCTCCCCGTAGATCATCGCCACGGTGAGCTGCTGGGTGCCGGTGTCCTTGAAGCGCACCGGCACCTGGTCACCCAAGGCCAGCCCCTCGTCGTCGGCCACGTCCTGGAAGACGGCGATGTCGTCGACGCCCAGGTCGGCTGGGTCGCCCTGGAGCGGCTGGACGTCGACGATGTCGAAGGCGGTGGCGGGATCGACGCCCGTCAGCTGCTCGACTGAGCCGTCGACCTCGGCCGTCCCTATGCGCACGCCGGCGGCCGCCCGCACCTCGGGGAGGGCGTTGATGCGGTTGGCCAACGCGGGGTCGAGCCCGCCCACGCCGAACGTGCCCGAGTCGATGGCGAAGTCGCCGAGGAAGGCCTTGTCGATGGTGGCGTTGATCGACGTGCGGGTCGAAGCGGCGAGGATGGTGATGAACCCCACCAGGCCCACCCCGATCATGAGCGCCGACGCAGTGGCCGCCGTCCGCTTCGGGTTGCGCATGGCGTTCTCCCGGGCCAGGGAGCCGGTGATGCCGCGCACCCGGGGGAGGGGGGCGCCGATCATGCGGCTTAGAGGCAGGGCGATGGTCCGCCCCAGCACGGACACGCCGAAGAACACGAGCAGCACTCCGAGCCCGATCATTGCCAGCGCGTTGTCGCCCCCGCCGAACAGGCCGCTGAACAGCGACAGCACGCCGAGGGCGAGTATCCCCCCGCCCACCGCCATGCGCAGCTTCGACCCGTAGCCCGCGCTCCCGACGGCCACGTCGCGCATGGCCGCGACCGGTGGGATGCGCCCCGCCTTCCGCGCCGGGGACAGGGCGGCCAGGACGGTGACCGTCACCCCGACGACGATCGAGATGATCGCCGTGCGGGGCGTGAAGACGACCCCGCCGGCGGGGATGTCGATGCCGAAGCCGGCCAGCAGGGCCTTGAGGCCGACGGCGACGGCCAGGCCCACCGCCAGCCCGATCAACGAGGCGAGCACCCCGACCACGACCGCCTCCAGCAGGACCGAGGCGAGAACCTGGCGCTTGCTCGCGCCGATGGCCCGCAGCAGCGCGTTCTCCCTCGTGCGCTGAGCGACAGTGATGGAGAAGGTGTTGAAGATCATGAACGAACCGACCAGGAGGGCGACCACGGCGAAGACGAGCATGAAGACGTTGAAGAACGACAGGCCCTCTTTGATCTCGTCCTGGTTCTCCTTGGTGACCTGCTCGCCCGTGACCGCCTCGACGCCCGCGGGCAGAACGGGTGCGATGCGGTCGGCCACCTCCCGCTGCGAGAGGCCTCCCTCGGCCACGATCGACACGCTGTCGAACTGCCCAGGTTGGGCCACCAGGCGCTGGGCGGCGGCGGTCGTGAAGAGCACGAACGACGCGCCTCCAGGGCTGTCCGCCTCACCGAACTTCACGATGCCGACGACCCTCACCTGCTGGGGCGGGCCCTGCACCAGGACGGTGGCGGTGTCGCCGACGCTCAGCTCGGCGTCGTCGGCGCTCTTCTTGTCGATGACGACCTCGTCGTCCGCTCCCGGCGCCGTCCCCTCGACCAGCGTGAAGGGGTTGAGCTCGTCGGACTCGCTCCAGTTGGCGCCGAAGGTGGGAGCTCCCATCTCCGGATCGCCGATGGGCTCGCCGTCCTTCCCGACGAGCCGGGCGTAGCCCTGGACGTTGCCCTCGGCCTGGGCGACTCCGTCGACGGCGGCGACGGTGCCGACGAGGGAGGCGTCGACCCGCCCCCGCTGGGCGCCTTCCCCCTGCGGTGCCGAGAAGGCCTCCCGCTGGCGGACGACGGCGTCGGTGTCACGGAACACGTCGCCGAACAGGTCGTCGAACGTCCTGCTGATGGTGTCGGTGAAGACGAGGGTTCCGGCCATGAAGGCCACGCCCAGCATCACCGCCAGGGCGGTGGCGGCCAGGCGGAGCTTGTGGGCGAGCAAGCCCTTGACCGTGACCCGGAGCACGGGTCAGTCCCCGAACTGCTTCATGCGGTCGAGCACCCGCTCGGCGGTGGGCTGGCGCATCTCGTCGACCACCTGCCCGTCGGCGAGGAAGAGCACCCGGTCGGCGTAGCCCGCGGCCACGGGGTCGTGGGTCACCATCACGACGGTCTGGCCCATCTCGTCGACCGCCCGCCGGGTGAAGTCCAGCACCTCCGCTCCCGCCCGGGAGTCGAGGTTCCCGGTGGGCTCGTCGGCGAAGATGATCTGTGGCCGGCTGGCCAGCGCCCGGGCGATCGCCACCCGCTGCTGCTGGCCTCCGGACAGCTCGCTGGGCCGGTGGGTGAGTCGGTCGCGCAGCCCGACGGTGTCGACGACGGTGTCGACCCACGCCGAGTCGCCCTTGTGGCCCGCCAGGGCCATCGGCAGGGTGATGTTCTCCAGGGCGGTGAGGGTGGGGACCAGGTTGTACGCCTGGAAGACGAACCCGACCCGCTCACGCCGCAGGAGCGTGAGCTCGCGGTCGTCGAGGGTGCCCAGCTCGGCCTCGCCGATGAAGGCCCGCCCCGACGTGAGCGTGTCGAGGCCGGCCATGCAGTGCATGAGCGTCGACTTCCCGGAGCCCGACGGCCCCATGATGGCGCCGAACTCGCCCTGGGGGAACTCGACGGTCACCCGGTCGAGGGCCCGCACCTCGGTCGCACCCCGGCCGTACACCTTGACCGCCTCGACCGTGCGGGCAGCGACGACGCCGACCGGCTGCGCCCCCCCGGCCTCCTTGCTCAGGGTCGCCATCCTGTCGCTCCTTTCCCGAGCGAGCGCTGGAGCCCCGTCGTCGATGGAAGACGCCCCGCCCGGAGTGGTGGTCCAGAAAGCCTAGGACGGGTGGCCCCAACGTCAAGCCATCACCCCGGCTGCGTCCCGGCGCGGCGGCCGCCGCACCGGCGATGATGGCGACATGGCGATGCGCCCCATGTACGGGCCCGACGTCACGTTCCTCGGCGTCCCCAAGGTGGACCTGGAGGACGACGCCGCCCTCGAGCAGGCCGACCTCGTCGTCCTCGGCGCGCCGTTCGACGGCGGCACCTCCCACCGCCCGGGTACCCGCTTCGGTCCCAGGGCGATCCGCACGACGGACTACCTCGACCACGACGCCAGCCGGCCCCACCTGGCCCTGCGCGTCGACCCTCTTCAGGAGCTGAAGGTCGTCGACGCCGGCGACGTGCTGATGCTCCCGGGCGAGATCGAGGTTGCCCTCGACCGCCTCGAGGAGGCGGTGGCGAAGATCGTCGCAGCGGGCGCCGTCCCCGTCGTCCTGGGCGGTGACCACACCATCGCCCTGCCCGACGTGCGAGGCGTCGCCCGCCGCCTGGGATTCGGCCGGGTGGCGGTCGTGCACTTCGACGCCCACGCCGACACGGGCGAGACTCAGTTCGGCTCCCTCTACGGCCACGGAACTCCCATGCGCCGGCTCATCGAGTCGGGGGCGGCCCGGGGTGACCGGTTCCTGCAGATCGGGCTCCGCGGGTACTGGCCCGAACCGCCTGTCCTGGAATGGATGGCCGCACAGGGCATGCGCAGCTTCGAGATGAGCGAGGTGGTGCGCCGGGGCCTCGACCCCTGCCTCGACGAGGCGTTCGCCATCGCCACCGACGACTGCGACGGGGTGTTCCTCTCCGTCGACGTCGACGTCGTCGACCCGGGGATGGCTCCGGGCACCGGAACGCCCGAGCCGGGCGGGCTCACGTCGCGCCAGCTGCTCGACGCCGTGCGGCGCTGCGCCCTCGAGCTGCCCGTCGTCGGGATGGACGTCGTCGAGCTCTCGCCGCCCTACGACGGGCCGGGCGAGGTCACCGCCTACCTGGCCAACCGGGTGGTGCTGGAGGCGCTCTCGGGCATCGCCCGCAGACGCCGCCCGCAGACGCCGGCTATCTGATCGATGGGGGAGCTCGGCGGGCGGGCCCGCGAGGCGCGCGCCGGGCTCCTCTCCGCGTTCTCCAACGCGGGTATCCGCCGCCTGCAGCTGGCGTGGGCCGCCTGTGCCACCGCCGACCTGGCCCAGGACGTGGCTCTGGCCGTCCACGCCTTCGCCGTCGGGGGCGTCGCCGGGGTCGGCGTCATGGGGCTGGTCCGCTCGCTGCCCGCCGCCGCCGTGGGGCCGCTGGCCGCCGGCCTCGCCGACCGGTTCCCCCGCCATCGCGTGCTGTTGGTGGTGCTCCTCGCCCGCGCCGCCCTTCTCGGCGCCCTCGCCTGGGCCGTCGCCGCCGGGGCGCCGCTCCTCGTCGTCTACGCCGCCGCCGCCCTCGACTCCTGCGTCTACACCCTGTACTGGCCGGCCCAGAGCGCGCTCCTGCCTGAGCTGGCCCGCACGGCCGAGGAGCTCACCGCCTCCAACGCCGCCGCCACCCTCCTCGAGAACGTGGGGACCCTCGTGGGTCCGGGGGTGGCAGGGGTCCTCCTCGCTGTCTCCGGGCCGGGCCTCGTCTTCGTCGCCAGCGCCGCCCTGACCGGCGTCGCCGCCCTCCTCGCCACGCG
>DASZJY010000011.1:0-2264 GCA_035947635.1 Acidimicrobiales bacterium
ACGACACCGGCTGGGTGGCCGTCGTCGACGACGGCCGCTACCGCGGCGTCCTCACCCCCAACGCCCTCCACGCCGCCATCCGGAGGTCGGTGGGCGAGCCCTCATAGGCGCATTGGGTCAGGAAAGGTGGCCAAAACCGCGCTCTGAGCGCGCCAGAAGGGGAGAGGCGGGCCGGGAGGCCTCCCGCTACGCTCGCCCGGTGACCGAGGTGAGGCCCGAAACCAGCGCGCTCGAGGCGCAGATCACCGAGCTGTGGGACCGCCGCAGCGAGCTCGGCCCCACCGACGGCGACGCCCGGGCGGTCGTCGACGAGGCCATCGGGTTGCTCGACCGCGGCGAGGTGCGCACCGCCGAGGTCGACCCGGCCACCGGCGAGGTCGTCGTCAATGCCTGGCTCAAGCAGGCGATCCTCCTGCTCTTCCGTCTGGCCGCCATGCAGACGATCGAGCTGGGGCCGTTCGAGTACGCCGACCGCATTCCCCTGAAGAAGGGGTTCGCCGCCTCCGGCGTCAGGGCGGTGCCAGGGGCGTCGGCGCGGTGGGGCTCGTTCCTGGAGCCCGGTGTCGTGCTGATGCCGAGCTACGTGAACATCGGCGCCCGCGTGGGGGCAGACACCATGGTGGACACCTGGGCCACGGTGGGCTCGTGCGCCCAGGTCGGTGCCCGGGTGCACCTGTCCGGTGGGGTCGGCATCGGCGGCGTGCTCGAGCCGCCTCAGGCGGCGCCCGTGATGGTGGGCGACGACGCCCTCATCGGGAGCCGCTGCATGGTGGTGGAGGGCGCCCGCGTCGGGCAGGGGGCGGTGCTCGGCGCCGGCCTGATCCTGTCGTCCACCATCCCCGTCATCGACGCCGAGACGGGCGAGTCGCTGGGGCGGGGCGTGATCCCGCCGTGGTGCGTGGCCGTCATGGCCACCAGGCCCCGGGCGTTCCCGGGAGGGGAGTTCGGGCTCCCGTGCGCCCTCGTCGTCAAGCGGCTGGCCGAGGGCGAGCGCCACGACAAGGCCCAGCTCGAGGCGGTGCTGCGCCAGCACGGGGTCACGGGCGCATAGCAAGCGACACGCGTGACTCGTCGACGAACGTGACCGACCTCCTCGCCCTCACCGCCACCCTCGTCGACATCCCGTCGGTGAGCCACAACGAGAAGGCCGTCACCGACTACCTGCACGGCCTCCTCGCCCCCGTCCCTTGGCTGGAGGTGACCCGGGTGGGGGAGAACCTCGTCGCCCGCACCTCGCTCGGTCGCGACCGGCGCCTCATCCTGGCCGGCCACACCGACACCGTCCCGCCCAACGGCAACGCCCACGCCCGGGTGGAGGGCGACGTGCTGTGGGGCCTGGGCGCGGCCGACATGAAGGGCGGCGTCGCCGTGCTGGCCGAGCTGGCCCGCACGGTGACCGAGCCGGCGGCCGACGTCACCTACGTCTTCTACGAGTGCGAGGAGGTCGACTCCCGCTTCAACGGGGTCGAGCGCCTCTTCGGCGAGCGTCCTGACCTGCTCCTGGGCGACGCCGCCGTGCTGGCCGAGCCCACCGGCGCACTCGTGGAGGCGGGCTGCCAGGGGACCATGCGGGTGGAGCTGACCATGACCGGCACCCGGGCCCACTCGGCCCGGTCGTGGCGCGGGCGCAACGCCGTGCACCGTCTGGCCCCGATCCTGGCGGCCCTGGCCGCCCACGAGGGCCGGCGCGTCGTCCTCGACGGCTGCGAGTTCCGCGAGGGACTGCTGGGCGTGATGGTCGAAGGGGGGGTGGCACCCAACGTGGTGCCCGACCGGGCGGTTCTCATGGTGAACCACCGCTTCGCCCCCGACCGCACGCCCGAACAGGCCGAGGCCCACATAAAGGAGGTGGTGGGCGAGGTCGACGAGTTCTGTGTGCTCGACGTGGCCCCGGCGGCTCCGCCATCCCTCGGTCATCCCCTGCTTACCTCGCTGTTGGCCGCCACCGGGCAGCCTCCCCGGGCCAAGCTGGGCTGGACCGACGTCGCCCGTTTCGCGGCGCGGGGCGTCCCGGCCACCAACTACGGCCCCGGCGACCCCAACGTGGCCCACGCCGCCGACGAGCGGGTCGAGCGCCACGACCTCGACACGGTCTACCGGGTCCTCCGGGCGCTGCTCGAGGGCGACGATGCGGCCAGCGCCACTCGACCTGCGACGATGTGACCGTGCGCACATGGCGGCAGCATCCTGGTCTCCGGAGGGGCGTCGCCGGGCGGCCATGACTGGATCACGACTCAGGCGGGGCTCCTCGACGGCGCAGGCGC
>DASZJY010000012.1:0-7392 GCA_035947635.1 Acidimicrobiales bacterium
GGCTTCCGGCGCGCGCGGGACGACCTCCTCGACGGGGAGCTGCAGGAGTGGGACCTCTGCCGCGCCTACGCCGACCTCGTCGACTCGTTCCTCGCCGGCGTCATGCCTCCGGTCGAAGGCGTGGCCCTCGCCGCCGTCGGCGGCTACGGCCGGAGGGAGCTGTGCCCCGGCTCCGACATCGACGTGGTGCTCCTCCACACCCGCCGGGAGCGCAAGGACGTGCAGCGGGTGGCCGACGCCGTGTGGTACCCGCTGTGGGACTCGGGGCTCAAGGTCGGCCACGCCGTCCGCACGGTCAAGGACGCCCTCGGCCTGGCCGCCGGCGACCTCGAGACGGCGACGTCGCTGCTCGACAGCCGTCTCGTGGCCGGCGACGCCGCCCTCGTCGAGGAACTCCTGAGGAGGGCCCACGCTCAATGGCGCGCCCGGTCGAGCCGGTGGCTCGACGTCCTCGCCGACTCGGTCACGGCGCGCCACGAGCAGGCCGGTGAGGTCGCCTTCCTGCTCGAGCCCGACCTCAAGGAGGGCCGGGGGGGCCTCCGCGACGTGCACGCCCTGCGTTGGGCCGAGGCGGCCGAGCGCATCCTGCTCCCCGACGACCATGCCACCCTCGACGCCGCCCACGACGTGCTGCTCGCCGCCCGGGTGGAGCTGCACCGGCGCACGGGGAAGAGCTCCGACATCCTCCTCCTCCAGGAGCAGGACGCGGTGGCGTCCGCCCTCGGCGAGGCCGACGCCGACGCCCTCATGGCCCGGGTGGCGGCCGCCGCCCGAACCGTGGCCTGGACCAGCGACGAGACGTGGGACCGCATCAGGTCGTCGCTGCGCGGACCGTCGGGTCGGGTGGCGGCGGCGGACCGCCCCGTGGGCAAGGGCCTGGTGCTCCGCGAGGGCGTCCTGGAGCTGGCGCCGGGGGTCGACCCGGCCGCCGACGCCTCGATCGTGCTACGTGCCGCGGCGGCGGCCGCCACGTACCGGACGCGGCTCAGCCGCGCCGCCCTCGACCGCCTGGCCGCCTCGGCGCCCGGGTTCGGCGATCAGTGGCCGGAGGAGGCCCGCCAGGCTCTGGTGACGCTGCTCGGCGCCGGCCACGGCGCGGTCGGCGTGCTGGAGGCCCTCGACCAGAAGGGCCTTCTCGTGCGGACGGTGCCGGAGTGGGAGGCCGTGCGCCATCGACCCCAACGCAACGCCTACCACCGCTACACCGTCGATCGGCACCTCTGCGAGGCGGCCGCCGAGGCCGCCTCGCTGACCGGGAGGGTCGGGCGTCCCGACCTCCTTCTCGTGGGCTGCTGGCTGCACGACCTGGGCAAGGGCTACGCCGGGGAGGCGGGCCGGCCCGACGACCACTCGGTAGCGGGGGCGGAGGTCGTCGAGCAACTGGCCCGTCGGATGGGGTTCCCACCTCACGACGTCGAGACCCTCAGCGCCCTCGTGCGCCACCATCTCCTGCTGGCCGACGCGGCCACGCGCCGGGACCTCGACGACCCGGCGACGGTGACGGCGGTGGCCGACGCGGTGGGCGACGCCCCTACCCTCGAGCTGCTGCACGTCCTCACCGAGGCGGACGGGGCGGCGACCGGGCCGGCGGCGTGGAGCCCGTGGAAGGCGGGTCTCGTCTCCGAGCTGGTGAGGCGCGTCCGCGCCGCCCTCGGCGGCGCCGAGCCGGTGACCTCGGACTTCCCGGGCCCGGATCATCTGCGGCTGGCCGAACGGGCGCGGGCGGAGGGCACGGCGGTCGTGGAGGTGGACGGGCCGTCGCTCACCATCGCCGCGCCCGACCGGAGGGGCCTGTTCTGTCGCGCCGCCGGGGTGCTGTCCCTTCACGGCCTCGACGTGATGGCGGCACGCGCCTGGTCGAGCGGGGACGGCGTGGCGGTGGAGGACTTCCAGGTGCAGGACGCTCTGGGCGAGGGTCCTGATCGGGCGGCGGTGCAGCGCGACCTCCGCAGCGCCCTGACCGGCCGGCTGTCACTCGAGGCCCGCCTGGCGGCACGGGCCAACGCGTACGCCGACCCCCGGCTGTCGGCCGCCGTCCCGCCCCGCACACAGGTGACCGTGACCAACGACGCCTCCGAGAAGGCGACGGTCGTCGAGGTGCGGGCGCCCGACCGGATGGGCACCCTCTACCGGATCACCAAGGCCCTGGCGGAGATGGAGCTCGACATCCGCCACGCCAAGGTGTCGACCATGGGCCACGAGCTGGTCGACGTCTTCTACGTGGTCGGCGCCTCGGGCGACAAGCTCGACGACCCCGCCCACATGGCCGAGGTGCAGCGGGCGGTGCTCTTCGAGCTCTCGCGGGTCTGAGCGGCCCGGGCGCGCCTCCCGCCGCGCTCACGCCGTCCGGTACCCTCGGCGCCCGTGGCGGGGCCCAGCACGATCCGACTCATGGGTGTCGCCACCGTGGTCGTGGCGTTGGCGGTGGGCGCGGTCATGCTGCTCATGCCGTCCGTCCGCAGCGGCACGCTCGGTGTCCAACCGCCGGACGCGTCGGAGCTGCTCGAGCCGGGGAACGCCCGCGCCGTTGTCGGCCGCGCCGCGTGGATCGTGGCCGAGAACCGCAAGCCGGGGACCGCCGACTGGCACATCACCGGCGCGATCAACAACGAGAACATCGCCGGCTACGCCGACACCACCAGCGCCGTGCTGGGCCAGCGGGTCCGCCTCTACGTGTCCACCGACGCCCCGACCTACCGCGTGGACGCCTACCGCATCGGCTGGTACGGGGGGGCCCAGGCCCGCCTGGTCTGGCGGTCGCAGACGCTGCCCGGGGTACGTCAGGCCCCGCCCCAGGTCGACTCCCGCACCAACATGGTCGAGGCCCCCTGGTCGGTGTCGCTGACCGTCACCCCCGACCGCTCGTGGCCGCCGGGCAACTACCTCCTCAAACTGGTCGCCAGCAACGGCTTCGCCCAGTACGTCCCTCTGACCGTTCGCGACGACGCCAGCCGGGCCCCGTTGCTCGTCGTCAACGCGGTGACGACGTGGCAGGCGTACAACCGGTGGGGAGGCCACAGCCTCTACGAAGGGCTCGACGGCTACGGCGCCCTGTCGGCCTACGGCCGGGCCCAGGTGGTGTCGTTCGACCGACCCTACGAGAACGACTCGGGAGCCGGTGACTACCTCGGCAACGAGCTGCCCATGGTGTCCTTCCTCGAGAAGGAGGGGTTCGACGCCACCTACTGGACCGACATCGACCTGCACCACCGGAGCGACCTCCTCGCCAATCACCGGGCGCTGATCACCCTCGGCCACGACGAGTACTGGACGCTCGAGATGCGCGACGCCGTCGAGCGGGCCCGAGACCGGGGGATGAACGTCGCCTTCTTGGGTGCCAACGCCCTCTTCCGGGCCATCCGCCTGGAGTCGTCGAGCCTGGGCCCCTACCGGCGCGAGGTGAACTACCGCAGCACGCGCGACCCCCTTTACGGGATCGACGACAAACGGGTGACCGTGAGCTGGCGGGAACCGCCGCTCAACCGGCCCGAGAGCAGCCTGGTAGGCAACTACTACGAGTGCAATCCGGTCGAGGCCGACATGGTCATCACCGATCCGTCGGCGTGGGTGTTCGCGGGCACGGGCGTGGTGGCCGGCGAGCGCATCCCGCGCCTCGTGGGCCCCGAGTACGACCGCTACACGCCGTCAGCGCCGCCACCTCCCGGCCCTGTGCAGGTGCTGGCCCACTCGCCCCTCCGTTGCGGCGGGAGGGCGAGCTTCGCCGACATGACGTACTACAGCGCCCCGAGCGGCGCCGGCGTGTTCGCCACCGGGACCAACTGGTGGATCAGCCGCCTGGGACCGCCCTGCCCGCCCCCGGACATCTGCTACGACGAGAGAGTCGTCCGCATCACGCGCAACGTCCTCGAGGCGTTCGCCGCCGGGCCGGCGGGTCTGGAGCACCCGTCGGTGAGCGACCCGGGAAGCCTGCCCCACCCCGGCGGCCTGGCGCCGTCGGTGAGCACGACGCTGCCTGGACGGGTCACCACCACCACGACGGTGCGGCCGCGTACGACGACGACGACTCGTCGGCCGGCGACCGTCACGACGACGTCGACCCTGCCGCTGGACGACTGGCGGTCACCGTTCCCGACGGTCACGTTCCCGCCTCGTTGAGGTTGCGGAAGGCGGGGGATCGTGATCGGCTGAGCCGGTGGACGTCGACGAGGCCCGGGAGTTCCTCCGCGAGCACCACCGCGCCGTGCTGGCCACGTTCCGCTCCGACGGCCGGCCCCAGCTGTCACCCGTGACGGTCGGCGTGGACGAGGAAGGTTGGGCGGTGATCAGCAGCCGGGAGGCCGCCTACAAGGTGCGCAACCTGCGCCGGGACCCCCGTGCCTCCCTGTGCGTGATCGACGACGGCTTCTTCGGACCGTGGGCCCAGGTCGACGGCACCGCCACCGTCGTCAGCCTGCCCGAGGCCATGGAGCCCCTCGTCGACTACTACCGCAGGATCTCGGGCGAGCACCCCGACTGGGACGACTACCGCCGGGCCATGGAGCAGCAGCAGCGCGTCATCGTCCGCGTCGACATGGAACGGGCAGGACCGAACCGGATGGGCTGACAGCACGAGCCGGCGGCTCAGGGCCGCCGAATCAGGTGCGGACGAAGGTGATCCTCCTGGCGCCGTCGGTGCACTCGTAGAACGCCTGAGGGAGGGGTTCTTGAATGCTTCGCACGAGGACGCAGCGGTATCCCTCCACCTGCAGGTGCGCAGGACCGCCGGGGCTGGTCCGCGCCCCCGCGACGCGAACGAAGGCCTCGGCCTCCGCACACGACAGGCCCGTGGCGGTGACGCTGCTGGCGGCGTCCTCACTGTTGGGGGTGAACGCAACGGTCTGACAGTTCAGCGTCGTTGCCGCCCTCGTTGTGGCGCTCCCTTGGCCGGCACCGGTGGTCGAGGCGCCGGATGTCGCCGTGGCCGTCGGCGCGACCGTCGCCGTCGTCGTGGCAACCGTGGTCGAGGCGCCTCGGTCCTCTCCGTCGTCGTCGCCTCCGCAGGCACCCAGCAGGGTGGCGGCCAGCGCGAGGGCGGCCACCAGTACCAACACGTCTTGGCCGTCCTGCTACTGGATCTCGGCGTCGGGAGGGGCGATCTGGAAGGTCGTCTCCTCCTCGACGGCGGCTACGCCGGGCACAGCTTCCAACGACGCCCGCTGGCCCGCGTCCACCGAGCCGGTGATGATGCCGACGGTGCCGAGCACCTGCTCGACCGTCATCCCCGCGGCACGGAGCTGGTCGGCGACCTCGTCGGCGCGGGGCACGTGATCGTCGTCGATGGTGACGGTGATCCTGGATGTCATGGCGGTCATCTCACCCTACCGGCCCCCCGGCGGAAAGGGGCTGCGACCGCCGAGCCCTCTACTGGGGCGCCTGGGCCAGCCCGACGCCGACGTCGGCCGACGACAGGTTGAGGCGCAGGGCGGCGCGGGTGACCTCCGACCACAGGGCGGCGCCCGTCTTCCCGGTGGCCTGGCAGAAGAGGGCGGCGATGCCCGAGACGTGTGGGGTGGCCATGCTCGTTCCGCTGATCGTGTTGTAGCGCCTGGGCATCGGCCACGAAGAGAAGACGGCGACGCCCGGCCCGGCGATGTCGACCTGCCCGCCGCGCACGGGGTTGCTGCGGGCCGAGAAGTCGGCGATGCGGAAGCGGCTGTCGACCGCCGCCACCGCCGCGATCGACGGGCTGTTGGCCGGGATCCCGACGAACCCCGGGTTGCCGGCGCTGCGCCGAGCGTTGTTGCCGGCGGCGGCGATGATGAGGCTCCCGGCCTCGAGGGCACGGCGGCCCACCGCGTCGTAGGCGCGCGAGACCTGGCGCACGTCGGCTCCCAGGGACATGGAGATGACCTGGCATCCGTTGGCGATGGCCCACTCGATCCCGGCGAGGATGCCCGAGTCGGACCCCGATCCCTGGTTGCCGAGCACCTTGCCGACGAAGATCTCGGCCCCGCCGGCCACCCCGTAGCGACGGGTGTCGGGCGGGTTGCCCGGCCCGCACGACGTGCCCACGCAGTGCGTGCCGTGGCCGTGGCCGTCCTGGGCCGTCTCCCCGGCGACGAACGACTTGGCCGTGACCGTCCGGCCCTCGAAGTCGGGGTGCTCGAGGTCGTGGCCGGTGTCGAGGACCGCCACCCGCACGCCCCGTCCGTCGTGGCTCGAGCTGTTGGCCTTGGTTGCCTGGATCCCCCAGGTGAAGTCGTCGTTGTCCACGAAGCCGACCCGGGCGTGGCTCTGCAGGGCGGCGTCCTCGTCGCCGCCCGCCAGCTGCTCGTACAGGTCAGCCACGCCGTCCCTGTACCCCCGGGCGTACTCGAGCGACGCGCCGACCTGGTCCGAGCGCACGTAGAGGATCCGCTCCGGCTCGACGGCGAGGACGCGGGGGTCCTCGGAGACGGCCGTGTTGATCGAGGCGAGCCGGTTGCGGTCGGCGGGGAGCACGGCCACGCCGAGCGTCGGGAACACGGTGGCGTCGGCCGACTCCGCCTCGCGCACGTCGAGCGCCCGTGACTCGTAGTCCGTGGGGCTGGCGACGCTCGAGACGCCTGCGACCGACTGCAGCGCCTCGGTCATGGCGGCGGCGTCGCCCTGCACCTCGTTGCTGAGGACGACCACGAACCGCCCCGTCGTCTCGCCACCCTCGGTTCGGGAGACTCCGACCCCGCCGTCCGCGCTGGCGCCCGCGCCACCTGCCGCCCACTGGTCCATTCCCGCTCCCTCCGCCCTCGGCGCCGGTAGTCCTACACCCAGGGCACCAAGGGGTCAAGCGACGGGTGCTCACCGACCGTCAGAGCCAGCCCTTCCTCTTGAAGTACCGAAAGCCCACGAGGGTGATCACGCCCATCAACCCGAAGGCCCACAGATAGCCCATCCTCCACCCGAGCTCGGGCATGTGCTCGAAGTTCATCCCGTAGACGCCGGCCACCAGCGTCGCCCCGAGGAGGATGGCTCCCCACGCCGTCATCCTCTCCATAGCCCGGTTCATCTGGTTCGAGCTGATCGCCAGGTGGGCGTCCACCGCGTTGCTCAACAGCTCGCGCTGGCTGTCCAGCTGGTCCACTGCCCGCAGGACGTGGTCGTAGACGTCCTGGAGATGGATGGCGGTGGCGGAGTCGATCCAGGGGACCTCCCGTCGCATGAGCGAGCCCACGACCTCCCTCAACGGCACGATCCCTCGCCGCAAGGTCAGGAGCCGGCGGCGAGCGTCGAACATCAGCTGCTGGATGGAGACCTCCCCCTCGTCCTCCTCCTCGTCGAAGATCCGCTCCTCGAGGTCCTCGAGGGCGTCCTCCGTCGCCTCCGTCACGCCGAACCAGCCGTCGACCACCACGTCGAGGAGCACATACAGCAGGAAGCCCGGTGTGGTGTTGTCCGCACGGGTGCGCTCGAAGC
>DASZJY010000013.1:0-1793 GCA_035947635.1 Acidimicrobiales bacterium
GCCGGCTGCTGCGGCTGCTGCGGCTGCTGGTTGCCGGTGGTGGCCGCCGGCGTCGTGGTGGGCGCCTGCGGCGGCACCACCTGGGAGTCGCCGCCTTTCTTCTCGAACCGCCCGTACTCGGGGTTCACCTCGACCTCCGCCTTCTCGATCACGCCGTTGAACCAGTTGGCCAGCTTCTCCTGGCCGGCACCGATGGCCTTGTCGCGCACGGCCGAGGCGATCTGGTCGTAGGGCGGCACGTCACGCGACTTGACGAGGATCAGGTGGAAGCCGAACTGGGACTGCACCGGAGGCCCGACCTGGCCGACGGGCTGGGAGAACATGGCGTGGGCGAACTCGGCCACGAGCTGGTTGTCGCGTGAGAAGCAGCCCAGCTCGCCGCCCTGGGGCGCGCTGCCCGTGTCCTTGGAGACAGCCTTGGCCACCTCGGCGAAGGGCTCGCCGGCGTCGAGGCGTCCCTTGACCTGGTCGGCCTCTTCTCTCGTGGGAACGAGGATGTGGTTGACGCAGGCCTGGGCGAACTCGTCCTTGTGCGAGTCGTAGTACGCCCTGGCCGCCTGGTCGGGAGGGCCCTGCTCGAGCAGGGCGAACGACAGCACGGTCACCTCGGCCGCCCTGCGGACGAGCGTGTCCTGGTACTCGCGGTCGAACCCGTTGAGGATGTCCTCGCCACCGACCCGTTCGCTGGCCGACGCCCGTCCGGCGTCGAGGTCGGCCTGGCTGAGGGTGATCTTGCGGCGCTCGAGGTCCTGATGGACGAGCTCGTAGACGATCTGGCGGGTGAGCACCTGGGCCGTGAAGGCGGCGTCGAACACGCCGCTGCTGCGGACCTGGACCTGCGACTCGATGTACTTGAGGTACTTGTCGTTGGCGGCGATGTCGCGCAGCTCGTCCTCCAGCTCCGCCTTGGAGATGCGGGTGCCGTCGACGGTGGCGGCGTAGGAGGTGACCGACCCGCACCCGGCGGCGGCGACGGCGAAGGCGGCAACTCCGGCCGCGAGGGCGAGCAGGGACGACCGGAGGGATCTCATCGTGCCGCCGATGCTACCGAGGCCGGTGCCTCGGTAGGCACCAGCTCGCCCAACAGGACGGTGACCGCCTCGAGGGCGTCGGCGCCCCGGCGAAGGGGCACGACCAGCTGGGACAGCTCCTCCTTGTAGACAGCGTCGCGGGAGATGCGCTGGAGGCGGATGCGCTGGCTGGTGCGCAGCTCGAGCGGACCGATGCGGATGGTGTCCCTGGCCACCGTCACCTCGCGCACGCCGGTGCGGGCGCACTCGGCCCGCAGGCGGGCCACCCGCAGGAGGGCCTGGGCGGGAGGTGGGGGCGGGCCGTAGCGGTCGAGCCACTCCGCCGCGATGTCGTCCACCTCCGCCTCGGTGGTGACCACCGCCAGGCGCCGGTAGGCCTCGAGGCGCTGCTCCTCGCGCGCCACGTAGTCGGACGGAAGGTTGGCGTCGACGGGGAGGTCGAGCTTGATCTCGGCCGGTGGCCGCAGCTCCTCCCCCTTCACCTCGGCCACCGCCTCCGCCACCATCTGCACGTAGAGGTCGTAGCCGACGGCGGCGATGTGGCCGGACTGGGTGGCGCCCAGCAGGTTGCCCGCTCCCCTGATCTCCAGGTCGCGCATGGCGATCTTGAACCCCGAGCCCAGCTCGGTGTGCTCGCCGATGGTCTTGAGCCGCTCGTAGGCCTCCTCGGTGAGCTTCCGCTCGGGAGGGAAGAAGAGGTAGGCGTAGGCCCGCTGTCCGGCCCGGCCCACCCGGCCCCTGAGCTGGTGGAGCTGGCCCAGG
>DASZJY010000014.1:0-2793 GCA_035947635.1 Acidimicrobiales bacterium
CCATTCGGCGAGGGCGGCCAGCGCCGCCCCCGAGACGCCGACAAGGGCGGTGAGGAGGAGGTGCCCACCGAGACGGGCGGCGGGGGCCAGGGGCCCGGCGGCCTGGCCCAGCGGGATGCCGGCCAGGGGGACGCCGCCGAACGGCCAGTGACCGGCCACCACCCCTGTCAGCACGAGGGCGGCCGGGAACGCCACCAGCCGTCCCCGTCCGGGGGGCACCGCCACCATGGCCAGGGCGACGATGGCGGCCTCGACGATCGTCGCCGCCACGTAGCCGGGGGCCGAGAAGTCGACGATCCACCAGAGGCCGGGGCCGAGCCACCCCAGGCCGGCGGCCATGCCCACCAGCAGCCGCCGGGGCCACGGGCGGGCGCGGAGCGTCCCCACCAGCACCGCCGCGCCGAAGACGGCCAGCGGCCACCACCCGAAGGGGGGGAGGCTGGCCGTCACCAGCAGGCCCGCCCCCAGCCCGGCTGCGGATAGCACCGCCGACTCTGGTAGTCGTGGTGCGGCGATGGACACGACGACAGACTCGCAGGCCACAGGCGACCGGCCCGGCCGCATCGCCGACCCCTTCCCGCCCGAGTACCGGGCCGATCCCTACCCGCTCTACGACTGGGTGCGGGAGAACGACCCAGTCCATCGGGCGCCGGACGGCAACTGGGTGCTCGTGCGCTACGCCGACGCCAGCTTCGTCCTGCGCGACCCCCGCTTCTCGAACAATCCCTCCTGGCTCGGGCCCGAGGCGATGGCCCAGGGCGCCACCAGCCCCATCCGGGTCGCCGGGTCGCGGGTGATGATGTTCCTCGACCCGCCCGACCACACCCGGCTGCGGTCGCTGGTGAGCAAGGCGTTCACGCCGAAGGTCGTGGAAGGGCTGCGCCCCCGCATCCAGGCGCTGGTCGACGAGGCGCTCGACGCCGTCGCCGAGCAGGGCGAGATGGACGTCCTCGCTGACCTCGGGTACCCGCTGCCCACCATCGTCATCTGCGAGCTGTTGGGTGTGCCGGTCGAGGACAGGGAGCTCTTCAAGGACTGGTCGGCCGACGCCTCCCGCCTGCTCGACGGCCACCTGCCCGCCGACGTCGAGACCCGGGGCCTGGCCGCCACCATGCACCTCGCCCAGTACTTCACCGACCTGGTGCAGAAGCGCAAGGCCGAGCCTCGGGACGACCTTCTCTCCGCCATGATCGCCGCCGAGGAGGGGGGCCAGCGCCTGACCCACGAGGAGCTGCTGACCACCTCGACGCTGCTCCTGCTGGCCGGCTTCGAGACCACCATGAACCTGGTGGGCAACGGCGTGCTCATGCTCCTGCAGCACCCGGCCGAGCTCGACCGCCTGCGGGCCGACCCCACCCTCGACCGTGCGGCCGTCGAGGAGCTGTTGCGCTTCGAGGGGCCGGTGCACGTCACCGCCCGGATCGCCACGACCGACGTCGAGGTGGGCGGCCAGCTCATCCGCAAGGGCGAGCAGGCGGCGGTCGTGCTGGCGGCGGCCAACCGCGACCCCGACCAGTTCCCCGACCCCAACCGCCTCGACGTGGGCCGAGCCGACAACCGCCACCTCGCCTTCGCCGCCGGGGCCCACTACTGCCTCGGCGCCGCCCTCGCCCGCATCGAGGCCCGAGCCGCCATCGCCACCCTTGTCCGCCGGTTCCCCGACCTGGCGCTCGTCACCTCCGATCCCCAGTGGCGCGACCACTTCGTCATCCGAGGTCTCAAGGAGCTCCGGGTGCGGTTCACGCCGCAGGCCGCTCGACCCTCTGCGGTGGCCTAGCCGCCTCGGGGTTCGCTCCGGCTCGGACCGAGGTCTCACGTCGGCGCGGACGGTCAGCCTTGCGTGCGGGCGCGAACCGGGCGGGATCGAAGGTGGGAGGTCACATGCGCCTCAAGCGGGTGTTCGTTGCTCTGGCGTTGCTCGTAGCTCTGGCCACGTCGAGCCCGGCGCTGGCCAAGCCGCCGTCGTCGGGCGACGGCGCCAGCGGCTCCATGAGCCTCACGGTCCACACGCACAGCTCGCAGTTCACAGACACGCTGTTCTCGACGTCGCCGCTGCCCCCCCGTCACCGAGGAGAGCACCGGCACCTACTCGTCCATCCCGTGCAGCCGGCCCGGCCCGTTCAACGACGCGGCGCTCGACTTCACCCCCGACTATCCCGGCATCGACGATCCCGCTCCCGTTCGCCACTTCGTCGCGGTGACCGTCACGCCGACCCAGGGCAACAAGGGGACGGTCGAGGCGAGATCACGACGATCCTGTGCGAGGACGGCGAAGAGTCGGAGAACCGCATCTTCTTCGCCTTCGAGGGACCTACAGGCAGACTGGCGGCGAGCTCAAGATCCAGGGCACGTACACCGTCACCTGTGGGACGGGAACGTTCGTCGACATGACTCGCGGCGGGACGATCAGCGGCACGATCACGTCCCTGGAGGGCCGCGAAGCCACCTGCGCCCAGCTGGGCGTGTTCTCGGACGCCGTCTTCTCGCTCCAAGGCACCTTCTCCGACCCCACCGTCTGACATCGAGGGGGACGACCCGTGAGGAAGCTCGTGGCTGCCTTGGCTCTGGCACTCACACGTCGCTCGCACCCATGAGCGCCATTGCCCAGGAGCCTCAGCCGTTGCCCGGAACCGCCTGCAGCGAAGGCACCCAGGATGCCCGAGCCACTGCGCCGGAGCCGGCGGACAACAGCGTGCCTCACGAGGGACGCACCGGGCGCTGCCATCACGCCGTTCCGAGCCGCGGCTAGCTGCTGCTCGGGGCTGACCGGACAGCAACTGCGCGAGGTTCGGC
>DASZJY010000015.1:0-4615 GCA_035947635.1 Acidimicrobiales bacterium
ATCCGAGCGGCCGGCGACGTCGGCATCCTGCTCGTGGTCACCGGCTATCTCTGGCTGCCCGGCCGCATCTCCGCCCAGCGCGGCACCGAGGCGGCGCTGGCCGGCTGACCGCGAGCGTCCGGCGTTTGCCGGGCCGCCGCCGGGCGTGTCACACTGGCGGCGATGGCCCGTCCCCGAATCCTGGTACTTCTCGCCTAACGCACGCCGTCACACGACCGCGCGTGCGCTCCGACCTCCCGGATGGGAGGTCGTTTCGTTTCCGGGGACGAATCGTCGACACACAAGGGGAGCCGACATGCATATGAACGGGGGCCAAGCCCTCATCAAGAGCCTCGAGATGGAGGGGGTGGAGGTGATCTTCGGCCTCCCCGGCGGGGCGATCCTGCCCGTCTACGACCCCATCATCGACTCGCCCATCCGCCACATCCTCGTGCGTCACGAGCAGGGAGCGGGCCACATGGCCGAGGGATACGCGCACGCCACCGGGCGCCCCGGCGTGGCCATGGTCACGAGTGGGCCCGGAGCCACCAACATCGTCACGCCCCTTGCCGACGCCATGATGGACTCGATCCCGATCGTGGTCATCACCGGCCAGGTCCCCTCCGCCGCCATCGGCACCGACGCCTTCCAGGAGTGCGACACGATCGGCATCACCCGCTCGGTCACCAAGCACAACGAGCTGATCACCGAGGCTCAGGACATCCCACGGGGGATCAGGGAGGCCTTCCACATCGCCACCACGGGCCGTCCCGGCCCCGTGCTCGTCGACATCCCCAAGGACATCGTCGACCCCAAGAACCCCAGCTCGGCCATGGAGTGGGACTGGCCCGAGACGGTCGACCTCCCCGGGTACAAGCCCACGACCCGCGGCCACCCCCGCATGATCCGGGAGGCGGCGCGCTTGATCTCGGAGTCCCGCCGGCCGGTGATCTACGCCGGCGGCGGCATCCTCAAGGCGCGGGCGGCCGAGGCCCTGCGGGAGCTGGCCGAGCTGTGCGGCATCCACGTGGTGACCACCCTCATGGCCCGGGGCGCCTTCCCCGACTCGCACCCGCTCTGCCTGGGCATGCCGGGCATGCACGGCAACTACACCGCCGTCACCGCCATGCAGAGGGCCGACCTTCTCATCGCTCTCGGGTCGCGGTTCGACGACCGGGTGACGGGCAAGGTGTCGGCCTTCGCCCCCGACGCCAGGATCATCCACGTCGACATCGACCCGGCCGAGCTGGGCAAGGTGCGCCGTCCCGACGTCCCTATCGTCGGCGACTGTCGGGTGGTGATCGAGGAGCTCGTGCGGGCAGTCCGCGACCTCGCCCAGTCGGCGGCGACCTCCGAGGACGACACCGCCCGCGACACCGTCGGACAGCCCGACCGTTCGGCCTGGAACGCCCAGATCGACGCCTGGCGCGAGCAGTTCCCGCTCCGCTACGACCAGGGCTGGGACGAGGACGACCGGCTCAAGCCCCAGTTCTGCATCGAGATGCTCCGGGACAACAACACCCCCGAGACGATCGTCGTCTCCGGTGTGGGCCAACACCAGATGTGGACCAGCCAGTTCTGGCATTTCGAGCACCCCTACACCTGGGTGAACTCCGGGGGTCTGGGCACCATGGGCTTCGCCGTTCCCGCCGCCATCGGCGCCAAGGTCGGGTGCCCCGAGCGCACGGTCTGGGCGGTCGACGGCGACGGCTGCTTCCAGATGACCGCCCAGGAGCTGGTCACCGCCTCCTCCGAGCGGATCCCCGTGAAGGTGGCCATCCTCAACAACGCCTACCTGGGCATGGTCCGCCAATGGCAGGAGCTGTTCTACGAGGAGCGCTACAGCGAGGTGTACCTGTCGCCCGACCTCCCCGACTACAAGATGTGGGCCGAGGCCATGGGCTGCGTCGGGCTGCGGGTGGAGACGGCCGACGAGGTGGTGCCGGCCATCGAGAAGGCCAACTCGGTCGACGACCGTCCCGTCGTCATCGACTTCCGCGTCGACTACGCCGAGAAGGTGTACCCGATGGTGGCGGCGGGGACGTCGAACGACCAGATCATCCTCGGGCCCGAGCAGGGACCGGGAGGCCACTGATGCCCTCCGGCCCGCCCGCCCCCGGCGAGACGCCTCGCCACCACACCCTGTCCGTCCTCGTCGAGAACAAGGCGGGGGTCCTGGCCCGTGTGGCCGGCCTCTTCGCCCGCCGGGGCTTCAACATCTACTCCCTGGCCGTCGCTCCCACCGACGACGAGCGCTTCAGCCGCATCACCATCGTCGTCGACGTGGAGTCGGCGCCCCTCGAGCAGGTCACCAAGCAGCTGTTCAAGCTGGTGCACGTCGTGAAGATCTCCGAGCTCGACCCGGCCAAGGCGGTCGAGCGGGAGATGATGATCGCCACCGTGCGGGCCGAGAGCGCGACGCGCAGTCAGGTGATCGAGCTGGTGCAGGTGTTCGAGGGACGCATCGTCGACGTGGGCCACGAGGCCCTGACCGTCGAGCTGGCCGGTCCGCCGGGCAAGCTCGACAACTTCGAGGACCTGATGCGCGCCTACGGGATCGTCGAGCTCCAGCGCACGGGGCGTGTCGCCCTGCCGAAGCTCGATCGCCAGGCTCCCGTGCGAGTTCGCATGGCCGCCCGAGCAGGATAGGAGGAGGACCTCATGGCCAACATCTACTACGAGAAGGACGCCGACGCGAACCTCATCGCGGCGCGGAAGGTCGCCGTCATCGGGTACGGCTCCCAGGGCCACGCCCACGCCCTGAACCTCTCAGAATCGGGCGTCGACGTCCGCGTCGGCCTGCGCGAGGGGTCGGCGTCGGCCGCCAAGGCGGAGGCGGCGGGGTTGCGGGTGACGACCATCGAGGCGGCTGCCTCGGAGGCTGACCTGATCATGGTCCTGCTTCCCGACACCGAGCAGAAGGGCCTGTACGAGGCCCGGATCGAGCCCAACCTGTCCGAGGGCGACGCCCTGTTCTTCGCCCACGGGTTCAACATCCGCTTCGGCCAGATCCGCCCGCCCAAGGGCGTCGACGTGGGGATGGTGGCGCCCAAGGGCCCCGGCCACCTCGTGCGGCGCACGTTCGAGTCGGGCGGCGGCGTGCCCTCCCTCATCGCCGTGTCCCAGGACGCGTCGGGCAAGGCCAAGGCCCTCGCCCTCTCCTACGCTCACGCCCTCGGGGCCACCCGCGCCGGCGTGCTCGAGACCACCTTCGAGGAGGAGACGGAGACCGACCTGTTCGGCGAGCAGGTCGTGCTGTGCGGTGGCATCACCGAGCTGGTGATGGCGGGCTACGAGACCCTCGTGGGCGCCGGGTACCAGCCCGAGTCGGCCTACTTCGAGTGCCTCCACGAGCTCAAGCTCATCGTCGACCTGATGTACGAGCAGGGCATCTCGGGGATGCGCTTCTCGATCTCCGACACCGCCGAGTACGGCGACTACACGCGGGGCCCCCGCATCATCACCGAGGACACGAGGGCGGAGATGCGACGCATCCTCGAGGAGATCCGTGACGGCAGCTTCGCCGAGGAGTGGATCGCCGAGAACCGGGCCGGACGCCCTCGGTTCAACGAGCTCCGCGAGAAGGGCAGGCAGCACCCCATCGAAGCGGTGGGCGCCCAGCTGCGGGAGATGATGCCCTGGATCGCCTCAGGCGGGACCCGCCTCCAGGACGTGTCCGGGGGGTAGCTTCCGGCCACCAGGTCACCCCGGAAGCGACGGGGCTACTGACGGGGAGGTCTCGCGATTGCGGCGGGGCCGTCGCACCGCCCAGCCGCAGGCAAGGACGACGAGGCCGTAGGCGAGCCAGCGCACCACTCCCAGGCCGGGCGACGTCGTGAGCTCGCGAATGTTCGTGACGAGGAGCAGGGCGGCCACGGCGATCCCCAGGCCGCGCGCGGGGAGGAACCGGATGGCCCACGCCGCGAACGGTGCGGCGAGAACACCGCCGACGAGCATCGCCAGCACGACGGCGAGGTCGATGCCGCCCCCGCCGACGGACGCAAGGAGCGAGCCCGAGGCGACGGTGGCGACGGCCACCTCGGCGGTGTTCACCGACCCGACGGCGTAGCGAGGGGCGACACCCCGGTGGAGCAGGAACGGGGTCACGACCGGTCCCCACGCTCCGACCAGGCCGTTGGTGATCCCCCCGGTGGCGGCGACCACCGCCGTTCCCCGTTCCGCCGAAGGGCGCCCCTGCCCGTCCGCTCCTTCGTCGGCGGAGCGCGACCCGTTGAGGGGCCGGCTGAACCGCAGCAGGATGCGCACGGCCATGACGATGAGCAGGACGGCGAGGATGGGCTTGAGACGGTCGCCGTCGACACTCGCCAGCACGGTCACGCCCAGCAGCGCTCCCAGCGAGCCGGGGAGTGCCAATCGCCGAACCAGGCCGCGATCGATGTTGTCGAACCGCCAGTGGGCGATGGCGGCGGTGATACCGGTCGCCACCTTGGCCAGGTTCACCGTCGTCGAGATCGCCGCCGGCGAGAGCCCGGTGCCCAGCAGGATGCTGGACGACGTCGGGCCGAAGCCCATGCCGAGGGCGCCGTCGACCAGCGAGGCCGCGAAGCCGGCCAGGAAGACCGCCACCAGCTCGTCCATCTCCACAATCCTAGTGGAGATTGTAGGGTTTTCCCAC
>DASZJY010000016.1:0-4965 GCA_035947635.1 Acidimicrobiales bacterium
CCCTCGCTCTACGAGGCCGCGCTCGACCACGAGGTTCTCCACGTCGCCGAGCACACCAGCTTCCTGGGGGCCGGCGTGCTGTTCTGGAGCGTGGTGCTGACGAGTGGGGCGCGGCGGGGGGTGGCCCGCCCCGTCGCCGCCCTGGTGGTGTTCGCCAACGGCGTGCAGGGCACCGCCCTCGGAGCCGTCCTGCTGTTCGCATCGGCGCCCCTCTACCCCGCACACGACGCCGGTGCCGCTCTCTGGAACAGGTCGCCCCTCGCCGACCAGCAGCTGGCGGGAGCCCTCATGTGGGGGCCGCCCGCCCTCGTGTACGTGGTCACGGTGGGGTGGCTGCTGTTCCGATGGTTCGAGGAGATGGAGGACCCCTCTCCCGACCAGCTCGTGCTGGCGACGGGGGACGGCCTGTGAGACGCCTGCTCGCTCCGCTGGTGCTCGTCGTCGGCGCCCTGGCGATCACCGCCTGCGGCTACTTCAGAGGCGACGTCGGCCCCTACCGGACGCCTGCGTACTACGAGCCGACGGAGGCCGCCGCCGGCGCAACCCCCCTGGATCGAGGCCGGCAGCTGTACCTGCGGGATTGCGCCTTCTGCCACCGCAACGACGGGAAGGGGACGGAGAACGGCCCCGACCTCACGGTGGGCACGAACGGCCCCGCCCTCACCGACTTCGTGCTCCGGACGGGCAGGATGCCGGTCGAGGAGCCCCCCGAGCAGATGCACCCGCGCGAGCCGGTGTACAACGAGGAGCAGATCGCCGCTGTCGTCGAGTACGTCAAGAACGAGTTCCACCCACCCGGCCCCGAGATCCCCCACGTCGACCCGCAACGGGGCGACATGGCCGAGGGGCAGCAGGTCTACGCCGAGCACTGCGCCGCCTGCCACGCCACCACCGGGATCGGGGGCGCCATGCTCGTGCACCCGCGCCGAGGGGAGAGCAAGACGAGGGGGATCGTGATCCCCGACTTCAGGCACTCCGACGCCCAGGCGGTGGCCGAGGCCGTGCGCACCGGGCCCGGGAGCATGCCGGTGTTCAACACCCGGGCCATCAGCGACCACCAGCTCGAGGCCTTGGTGGCCTACATCAACTACCTGAAGGACCCCGACGACGAGGGGGGCGCCCCCATCGGTCGGGTCGGCCCCGTCGTCGAGGGGGCGGTGGGGTGGCTGCTGGGCCTCGGCATCCTGATGCTGTTCATCCGGTGGATCGGCACCAAGGCGGGTGAGCAGCCATGAAGGCGACCACAGAAAGGGACGGCACCGGCCTCGTCGTGGTGTCCCTCGTCGTGGCGACCCTGGCGGCGATCGGCGTCACCGTCGTGTACGCCCTCGGTGGCCAACCCCAGCTGGAGGGCGCCCTGCTCGGCCTCGCCCTCGGGGGCGTCGCCCTGGCCCTCATCCTGTTCGCCCGGCGCCTCCTGCCCCACGGGCACTTCGTGCAGGTCCGCGACGAGCTACCGGGGACGGAGTTGGAGCGGGAAGGGGTGGCGTCGTCATTCCAGTCGGGCGCCGAGCCCATCGAGCGCCGGAGCCTGATCGCCAAGATGTTCGGAGTGGCCGTCGCCGCCCTCGGGCTGGCCGCCCTCTTCCCGATCCGCTCGCTCGGGACGCGCCCGGGGCGCACGCTCGCCAAGACGGAGTGGAAGCGCGGGACCCGGGTGGTGACCCCCGACGGCGAACCGGTGCGCCTCGAGGACGTCGACGTCAACACGGTGCTGACCGTGTTCCCAGAGGACCACCCCGAGGCAGCCGATTCGCAGACCGTCCTCATCCGCCTGCCCATCAACGTCCCCGCGCCGGGGCCGGCGGGCTGGACGGTGGGCGGCGTCGTCGCCTTCTCCAAGATCTGCACCCACGCCGGCTGCCCGGTCGGCCTCTACCAGGCCGACACCCAGGAGCTGTTCTGCCCCTGCCACCAGTCGACGTTCTCGGTGCCCGAGGGGGCCAAGCCGACCTTCGGGCCGGCGACCCGGCGTCTGCCGCAACTCCCGATCGGCGTCGACGGCGGGGGGTATGTCGTGGCCTTGGGCGACTTCACCGAACCGGTGGGGCCCGGATACTGGAGCAGGCCGAGTGCTTAACCGGATCTCCCGCTGGGTCGACGACCGGCTGTCGGCCGCCTCGTTCACCCGGCACGCGCTGAACAAGGTCTTTCCCGACCACTGGTCGTTCATGTTGGGGGAGGTCGCCCTCTACTCCTTCGTCGTCCTCCTCCTGACCGGCGTCTTCCTGACGTTCTTCTTCGACCCGAGCGTGGCTCACACCACCTACGAGGGGTCGTACAAGCCCTTGCAGGGCGTCGAGATGTCAGAGGCCTTCAAGTCGACCGTCGAGCTGAGCTTCGACGTCCGCGCCGGCCTGGTCATGCGCCAGGCCCACCACTGGGCGGCGATCGTCTTCATCGCCTCGCTCATCATCCACATGCTCCGCGTGTTCTTCACGGGCGCCTTCCGCCGGCCCCGGGAGCTGAACTGGATCGTCGGTGTCACCCTGTTCATCCTCGCCTTCTTCAACGGGTTCACCGGGTACTCGCTCCCCGACGACCTCCTCTCGGGCACGGGTCTGCGCATCGCCTACTCGATCGCCCTGTCGGTCCCGTTGGCCGGGAGCTGGCTGGCCTTCCTGATCTTCGGGGGCGAGTTCCCCGCCCACGAGATCATCCCCCGGCTCTTCGTGACCCACGTCATGATCGTCCCCGGCCTGATCCTCGGTCTGTTGTCGGCGCACCTGGCGATCATCTGGCGCCAGAAGCACACCGACTTCCCGGGCCCCGGCCGCACCGAGACGAACGTCGTGGGCAGCAAGCTCTGGCCGACCTACACGGCCAACTCGCTGGGCCTCTTCTTCGCCGTGTTCGCGGTGCTCATCGCCATGGGTGGGCTCCTGCAGATCAACCCGGTGTGGCTCTACGGGCCCTTCCATCCCGACCAGGTGCCCTCCCCGGCGCAGCCCGACTGGTGGCTCGGGTGGACCGAGGGGGCGCTGCGGATCATGCCGCCATGGGAGATCCGCGCCTTCGGCTACGAGATACCCAACCCGTTCTTCCCCGGCGTGCTGCTACCGGGTATCACCTTCGGCCTCCTCTATCTATGGCCGTTCCTCGAAGCCCGCTTCACCAAGGACAGGGCGACGCACCACCTGCTCGACCGGGCCCGCGACCGGCCCGTGCGCACCGCCATGGGCATCACCACGCTGTCCTTCTACGTGGTGCTTCAAGTGGCGGCCAGCAACGACCTGATCGCCCACGAGCTGGGCGTCTCGGTGGCGGCCATCACCCGCTTCTTCCAGGTCGCCGTCATCGTCCTGCCGCCTCTCCTCGGGTACCTCACCTACCGCCTGATGAAGGGGTTGCAGGTGAGCCGGGCCGAGCGGTTCGCCACCGTCCCGGCCGAGGCGGTGCTGCATCCGAACCGGTACGCGACCGTGACCGAGGACGGCGCGCGGGACGGCGAGGGCGAGGAGCGGGAGGAGCGTGCGAGTGAAGACGCCCCGGCCGGCTGACCCCCGTCCCCAGCTCCACCTCGACCGCGCCGAGGGCGAGCGGTGGACGTGGCGGTACGTGGAGCAGGAGACGGGCATCGAGCTCCACAGCAACGAGACGTTCTCCAGCCGGGAGGTGGCGGCGGACTGGGCCCGGCGGGCCTACCCCGACGTGCCCCTCGACAAGGGCGAGGACGACGAGGAGGACGAGGACGACGAGGAGGACGAGGAGGACTAGGCCCGCTCGCCCACCGGGTGGTCGACCTCATCGTCGTCCGACTGCTCCCGCTCCCGAGGCACCTCGTCGGGCACGAAGCCGAGGATCCGGCGGGGGAAGGGGATCTCGATGCCGGCCTCGTCGAAGGCCGTCTTGATGGCCACGGCCACGTGGCTCCGCACCCGCCACAGCGAGGTGATGTCGGGCGGGTGCCAGTAGCGGACGGCGATGTTGATCGCCGACTCGCCGAACTCCTTCACCCACACCTCGCACGGTGGGCGTTCCAGGACACCGTCGGTGTGCTGCACCCGGTCGAGGAGCAGCTTGCGGGCCGCGTCCAGGTCGGTACCGAAGGCGACCCCGACCTCGAGGGTGGTCCGCCGGCGGCCCAGGGTGGTGTGGTTGACGATGGGGCGGCTGAGGACGTCGGCGCAGGGGACCATCACCCGCTCGCCGTCGTAGGTGCGCAGGGCGACGGTGCGGAAGTTGACGCTCTCCACCGTGCCCTCGCAGTCGTTGGTGGTGACCTGGTCGCCCTTGCGGAACGGCCGGCGCACCTGGAGGATGATGCTGGCCAGGAAGTTGGCGAGAATGCTCTGAGCGGCGAAGGCGACGGCCAGACCGCCGATCCCGAGCGCCCCGAAGAGGGGCCCGACCCTCAGGCCCAGCAGGGCGAGTGACCAGAACAGGGCGGCGGCGACCACCAGCCACCCCAGCCCCCGCGTGAGGACGTTGGCCGCCGACCGCTCGCTGTCCCCCCGCCGCAGGGCCCGACCGAGGATCGTGCGCAGGGCGGCGCTGGCGGCGATGCCGACCGCAAGGATGACCCCGGCGGTGACCCAGTCGGCGGCGGTCAGCCCGTCGGCGATCACCTCCTGGCGCGGCGTCTCGGCGGCGGCCAGCACCGTGATCACGCCCGGTACTTACCCGGGACGGGGGAGAAGTAGCCGGCGCGGGTGCGGCGCGTGCCCCCAGTCGGCCAGCAGGGCCCTGGCCGCCCGCCGGCCAGGAGTGCCGGACACGCCCCCGGTGGGGTTGGTGCCCGCCCCCGACACGTAGACGCCGCCGACCGGCGTGCGGTGCCGGCTGAGGCCCCTCGTGGGCCGGAAGGGGCCTAGCTGGTCGAAGGCGATGTCGAGGTGCATGGGATGGCCGCCGGGCCAGCGCTCGTGCCGCTCCATGTCGTCGGGCGTCCACGTGGCCAGGCCGTGCATGCTGGCGACGAACCCGGGAGCCCGCGCCTCGACCGCGGCGAGCGCCTGCTCGACG
>DASZJY010000017.1:0-1960 GCA_035947635.1 Acidimicrobiales bacterium
ACCCGACCTACGACCACGGGTACACCGAGCGCGTCGAGACGCTGCGCAAGTGGGTCGACGCGAACGTCCCGAACGTGCACCCGGTCGGTCGCAACGGCATGCACCGCTACAACAACCAGGACCACTCGATGTACACGGCCATGCTCACCGCCGAGAACATCGCCACCGGCTCGACCTACGACGTCTGGAGCGTGAACGTCGAGGAGGAGTACCACGAGGAGTCGTCGGCCGACGACGACAGCGGCTCTCGGGGCGCGCGCGGCACAGGGCGGGACGCGCCCGTCATTCCTCGCCACCACTACGGCGACGAGCACCCCGTCAACCGACCGACCACGCCGTCCGACGCGTAGAGCTTTCGGGAAAACTCGTCGGTAGCATTCGGGTCGGTGCCCTCCGACTCGTACTCCGGGCGCAGTCCGTTCCCGACGATCGCCTCGTACGGATTCCTCTCCGACTGCGAGGTCAACGCCCTCGTGGCGCCCAGCGGGAACGTGGAGTGGATGTGCGCCCCGCGGCCCGACAGCCCGAGCGTGTTCGGGTCCGTCCTCGACCGCTCCGCCGGCGGGTTCCGAATGGGGCCCGCTGACGTCACCGTGCCGGCCGGGCGGCGCTACCTGCCCGGCACCCTGGTGCTCGAGACCACGTGGCAGACGCCGACGGGCTGGCTCATCACCCGCGACGCGTTGTGCATGTCGCCCTGGTACCACGACGCCCACCGCTCCGAGAACTACCGGCGTTCCCCGACCGACTTCGAGGCCGAGCACGTGCTGTTGCGCACGGTGCGCTGCGTGAGCGGGACGGTCGAGCTGAACGTCGTCTGCGAGCCGGTCTTCGACTATGGGCGCCACCCCGGCCACTGGGAGTACGGCGGCGAGGGCTACGGCGACGCCGTCGTCACCTGCGACTCCGGTCCGAGGATGCGCCTGGCGACCAACCTGCGCCTGGGCTTCGAGGGAAGGGGCGCCCACGCCCGCACGCGCCTGAACGAGGGCGACAACGTCTTCGCCGCGCTCTCCTGGGGCGAGCACGACCCGCCCCTCGAGTGGCCCGACGCCTACGACCGCATGTGGCGCACCGGCGAGTTCTGGCGCCAGTGGCTGAACCGCGGCCAGTTCCCCGACCACTCCTGGCGGACGCACCTGCAGCGCAGCGCGCTCACCCTCAAGGGCCTCACCTACGCCCCCACCGGCGCCCTCCTCGCCGCCGCCACCACGTCACTCCCCGAGACCCCGGGAGGCGAGCGCAACTGGGACTACCGCTACAGCTGGGTCAGGGACTCGACGTTCGCCCTGTGGGGCCTTTACACCCTCGGCTTCGACGCCGAGGCCAACGACTTCTTCTACTTCATCGCCGACGCGTGCGAGGACGGCGCCCACCTGCAGGTGATGTACGGGGTGGGCGGTGAGCGGCGCCTCGACGAGAGCATCCTCGACCACCTCGCGGGCTACGAGGGCGCCCGTCCGGTGCGCATCGGCAACGGTGCCTACGACCAGGACCAGCACGACGTGTGGGGAGCGGTCCTCGACTCGGTATATCTCCACACCAAGTCCCGGGACTACCTGCCCGAGCGGGTGTGGCCGCTGCTGAAGGTGCAGGTCGAGAAGGCGATCTCCCGGTGGCGCCTCCCCGACCGCGGCATCTGGGAGGTCCGGGGCGAGCCGCGGCACTTCACGTCGTCCAAGCTCATGTGCTGGGTGGCCCTCGACAGGGGGGCCCGCCTGGCCCGCCTCCACGACGAGGACGCCCTGGCCGACAAGTGGCGGGAGGTGGCGGCCGAGATCCACGCCGACATCTGCGAGCACGGCGTCGACAAGCGGGGGGTGTTCGTGCAGCATTACGACACCACCGCCCTCGACGCCTCCCTCCTCCTCATGCCCTTGGTTCGCTTCCTCCCCGCCGACGACGAGCGCGTCCGGGCGACGGTGCTGGCCATCGCCGACGAGCTGACCGCCGACGGCCT
>DASZJY010000018.1:0-2804 GCA_035947635.1 Acidimicrobiales bacterium
GGGACCCACGCGGGGCGGCAGCAGCGCGAGCACGGTGGGGCGCCGGGCGAGGATCTCCTCGTCCGACCAGCCCTCGGCCCGGGCGTTGGCGAGGGACCGCAGGCCGACGGAGGCGGCGGTGGCCGAGGCGGTACCTGTGGAGACCAGCCATCCCATCAGGACCTCGTGCCCCCCGAGCGCCACCAGCCGCTGGCGCGTGCCCTCGAGCACGGCGACGAGCTGACGGTCGCTCAGGCGGTCGAGAGGCGGAAGGACGAGCAGCTCGGCGTCGGCTCGGGCGACCAGGTCGGATGCCAGCGCCGGTAGGGCGGCCCGCAGGCGCCCGACTCGCCAGGCCGCCACCAGGCGACGGATCGGGGGCAGCGGGTCGAGACGGCCGAAGCCCTTTCGCTCGGCCTCGGGCGTGAGGAGGCCCAGGTCGGCGGCGACCCGGCCGCCGACGGTGGTGACGACGAACGAGCGGGTCAACTTGCGGCGGGACGCCGTCCCGGCCAGACGCAGCGCCTCGACCAGCGCGGTGCGGAGGGGGACGAGCCAGAGATCCTCTTCGAGCACGGAGAGCGCCTCGGGGAACGTCTCGGCGACGGGGCCGGGGCCCAGCAGCGGGCCCCTGCGTGCCGCCGCCGCCACCGCGGTGATGGGCCGGCTCTGCAGCAACCACAGGCGTCCGTCCTTGTCGAACGCCCACTCGACGTCCTGGGGTCCGCCGAACACCGACGCGGCATGGCGAGCCAGCCCGGCGAGCAGGTGGCGGCGGTGCCGGTCGAGGAGAGCGCCGACGCCGTCGCCCGACGCCTCGATGAGCCGGCCGTGTCGCGACATCACCGATCGGGTGCCGTCGACGTCGCCGCTCACCAGGGCGGCGGGGGCGTCGTTGATGGCGGCGACAACCATGCGGTCCCGGCGCCCGGTGACCGGATCGACGGCGAAGAGAACGCCCCCGGTGGAGGCGTTGAGCAAGGGCTGCACCAGGACGCCCATGGGCGCCTGGGCGGCGCCCGCCCCGTTCAGCGGGACGACGTTCCTGGACGCCAGGACGGCGATGACCGCCTCCCGGAAGGCGTCCCAGCCACGGACGTCCACGACAGACGTGAACATCCCGGCCATCGAGCTGGCCCGGTCGTCCTCCACCGTGGACGACGACCGCACCACGAGCGAGCGCTCGCCGCCCTCGGACAGGCGTCCCCAGGCGTTGCGGAGCGCGACCTCCGCCTCCAGCCGGGAGCCGCCGGGACTCCCGTCGAGAAGGGCGGCACCCTCGGTGGTGAGCACGAAACCGGGGAGGACCGGCAGGCCGGCGCGTGCGGCGCGGGCGAGAGCCGCAGCCTTGGCACCTACGAGGGCAGGATCGGTCGCGGCCGGGTTGGCCAGTGACACGACTGGCTCCCCAGTCGCCACCTCCTCGACGACGAACGCCATCCCGACCCTCCTGTCAGGCTTGCCTGCAACCTGCGAACAGCCGAACCGTCTTGTGCATTCCGTTCGCGGGCTTGTGAATCCGATCACTTCGTTTCAAGATTGCTGCCGACGGGTACAAGAGCCGGTTCGGCAAGGCCAGATACCCTCCCGGCTGATGCCCGACCCGACCGGCGACCAGGGCGACCGTCTGCCCTCCGACCTCGACGTCACCGCCTACGTCGGCCGGTACACCTTCCCGGACATCCGGCGACGACGGATCCCGGCGTTTCTCTACCTCGCCGTGGCCACCGCCTGCTTCGCCCTGTGGGTGACGTCCTCGGACGGGACGTCGGTCCTCGTCAACGGGGGCTTCCTGGGTGCGGCGGTGGCCCTGCTCCTGATCGGCTGGTACCACCTTGCCGCCGCCTGGCCCCTGGCCGTCCGTGACACCGAAGCTCTGGTGGCTGCCGCCCGCGCCGTCGGCTTCCCCGTCGGCCACGCGTCGGCCCAGCTGGGGTGGCGCGGCCTGCGCAGCCGTCCCACCTGGCGGATCCTGTTGTACTCCGGCGAAGACCCCCCCGAGCGGCGCGGCCTGGTCCTCGTGGACGGGGTGAGCGGTGCGGTCCTCGATCACTTCGTCGAGGACAACCCCGAGGACTGGTCGCAGTACGACACCTAGGCAGGAAGAGGTGGAGGACGTGTCTGGAAACATAAAAGATGAAATCCACTTCGTCAACCAGAAATCATGCTTTACTGAAGGCGTGGCCGTCGGCCGAGACTGGACGTTCCTGAGCACGTACGCCCTGGTGTTCCTCGCCGTCGCCCAGAATCCCCAGGCGACGCTGCGCCAGATCGGCAGCGTCGTGGGCATCACCGAGCGGGCGGCCCAGCAGGTCGTCGCCGAGCTCGTCGAGCAGGGCTACCTGCGTCGGTTCCGAGAAGGGCGTCGCAACCGCTACGAGATCGTGCCGACGAAGCACATGCGGCACCCGTTGAACCGCGATCGGGAGGCGGGAGCGCTGTTGACCCTGCTCTCCCGGGAGCCCGCGGCCGCCTCCAGCGGTTAGAGGCGGCCGCGTACCTGGTTCAGGACGCGCTCGGTGTCGCGGAGGTGGTGGGACCCCTCGTGGACGGCGTTGCGGGTCAGGGCGAGGATGTCCCGGTCGCCGTAGTCGAACCGCCCGACGCGGGTCCACCCGTCGGCCTCGATCGTCTCGAGGGTGGCAGCCATGTCGGCGCACGCCGTCTCAATGTCGGAGAGCACCACGGGCAGCGGTCGCTCGTTGTAGGGGGGCCTCTCGCCGTAGGCGCCGGACACGGCCCGTTCGTCGGGGTCCCACGACGGCGGGAAGGCGGGGCGCTCCTCCACCGCGATGCGCCGGATGGCGGGGGCGATGTCGTCGATG
>DASZJY010000019.1:0-3515 GCA_035947635.1 Acidimicrobiales bacterium
GTTACCGGTTGCCGCCGACCAGGCCCCTCTCGCGCCATCGGGCGAAGATGGGCTTGATCTGATTCTCGGCGTCGACGCCTGGCTGGACAACGACCCCTTCGGCTCCAAGCCGGCCAACAAACTGGCGTTCCTCAAGGACGCCGAACAATGGACCACCAACGTCGGACAGCCCGGTCCCGCCAACGCCGCCATCGGCGAGGTGTTCGACACCTTCATCCTGCCCAAGATGATGGCCAAGGCGGCCCGTGGAGAGCTGAGCGCTCGCGACGCCGTCGTCGACGCCGAGAATCAGATCAAGCCCATCTTCGCCCGATGGCGCGAGAGGGGTTTGGTCGGCGGCAACCGGTAACGAGTGGCCGTCGTCGAGGTCCGCCACCTCACCAAGCAGTTCGAGGGCAACGCCAGCCCGGCCGTCGACGACCTCGACCTGGCCACCGCCGAGGGCGAGTACCTCGTGCTGCTCGGGCCGTCGGGCTGCGGCAAGACCACCCTGCTCCGCCTCATCGCCGGGCTCGAGCAGCCGACCTCGGGGGAGGTCGTCATCGGCGGCGAGCCCATGGCCGGCCTGCCCCCGCGGGCGCGCAAGATCGCCATGGTCTTCCAGAGCTACGCGCTGTACCCGCACAAGACGGCGCGCAAGAACATCGAGTTCCCGCTCAAGGCCCAGGGGGTGGCGCCCGACGAGCGGGCCAAGAAGGTGGAGTGGGCGGCCGGGCTACTGGGCATCACCCGGCTCCTCGACCGCCGGCCGCGCCACCTGTCGGGTGGCGAGCGTCAGCGGGTCGCGCTGGCCCGGGCCCTCGTGCGGGAGCCGAGCGTGTTCCTCCTCGACGAGCCGCTGTCCAACCTCGACGCCAAGCTGCGAGCCACCGCCCGCGACGACCTCAAGCAGTTCCAGGACCGGGTGGGCACGACCACGATCTACGTCACCCACGACCAGGTCGAGGCGATGGGACTGGGCGACCGCATCGCCGTGATGTCGGAGGGAAAGATCCGCCAGCTGGGGACGCCGCACGAGGTCTACCACCAGCCGGCCGACGCCTTCGTCGCCACCTTCCTCGGCTCGCCGCCCATGAACGTGGTCGAGCGCGACGGCGTGCTCGTCGGCTTCCGGCCCGAGAGCCTCCTCCCCAAGGGCGTGGTCGTCCCCGACGCCGACGCCGTCACCGTCCCCTTCGACGTGCACCGCGTCGAGAACCTGGGCTCCGAGCGCCACGTCATCGGCACCGTCCGGGGCATCGGTCAGGAGACGAGGGTGATCTCGATGCTGCCGGCCACCGTCTCCGTCGACGTGCCGGTGGGCGAGACGTCGGAGTTCGTCATCCGTGGCGCCGACCTGCACTTCTTCGACAAGGCCAGCGGCGCCCGCACCGAACGGCAGCGCCTCTGAGCGGCCCGCCGACGACCGTGGCCGAGGGACGACCGGAGGAGCGGCGCAGGCGGCGCTTCCTTTTCGACCGCGACGGCGTGCTGGCGCCGCTCATGCTCCTGCCGTCGGTGGCGTACATCGTCGCCCTGGTGGCCATCCCCTTCTTCCTGGCCATCGCCTACAGCCTGAGCGACGTCACCGTGGGCGACCCGAGCTACGACTTCGTGGGCCTGCGCAACTTCAGGGCCATCCTGAAGGACCCGGTGTTCCTGCGCTCGCTACGCAACAGCCTCTTCATCACGTTCGTGACCATGGTGCTGGTGCTGGTGCTGGGCAAGATCCTCGCCCTCGTGCTCACCCGGGACTTCAAGGGCAAGTGGTTCGTGCGGTTCCTCGTCCTCCTGCCCTGGACCACGCCGGTGTCGCTGGCGTCGATCGCCTGGCTCTGGCTGCTCGACTCGCTGTTCAGCCCCATCGACTGGACGCTTCGGTGGTTCGGCCTGCTCGAGGGCAACCTGCACTGGCTGGGCAACGAGGACCTGGCCGTGGTCTCGGTGATCGCGGTGCAGGTATGGCGCATCGTCCCGTTGGCGGCGGTGATCATCATGGCCGGGCTCACGGCCATTCCCCAGGACCTCGACGACGCCGCCGCGGTGGACGGCGCCGGCTTCTGGCGGAAGCTGTTCGAGGTCACCATCCCCCTGAGCCTGCCGGTCACCGCGGTGGCGACGTTGTTCGGCGCGGTGCTGGTGTTCACGGACATGAGCGCGGTCTTCGTGCTCACGCGCGGCGGGCCCGTCGACGCCACCCAGATCCTGCCGACGTGGGCGTTCTTCCGGGGCATCCAGGGGGGCGACCTGGCCCAGGGAGCGGCCATCGCCCTGTTCCTGTTCCCCGTCCTCCTCGCCATGGCCATCCTGATCCTGCGGTCGGTGCGGCGCATGGAGGTGCTCTAGGTGGGCGCGCTGACGCCCGGTGCCCGGGCGGCCCGCCGGCGGAAGTGGGCGCGGGTCGGGCTCTACGCAATGGTGGTGGCGTTCACCCTCCTCGCCGCCTTCCCCTTCCTCTGGGGCCTGATCACCGCGTTCAAGTCCAACCAGGACCTCTACAACCGCAACAACAACCCGTTCCTCTTCAACCGCGCCCCCACCCTCGAGCACGTCCGCCTGCTGTTCGAGCGCACCGCCTTCGACACGTTCGTCAACAACACCGTGGTCGTCGCCGTCCTGGTCGTGCTCATCACATTGGCGGCCAGCGTGCCCGCCGCCTACAGCCTGGCCCGGCTCAACCTCCGCTGGGCCGGCGCCCTGGGCATCGCCATCTTCTTCGTCTACCTGATCCCGCCGTCGCTCTTGTTCATCTCGTTGTCCCGCGTCGTCTCCCAGTTGGGGTTGCAGGACTCGCGCTGGGCCCTGGTGGTCGTCTACCCGACGATCACCATCCCCGTTTCGGTGTGGCTCCTCATGGGCTTCTTCAAGTCGATCCCCCGCGACATGGAGGAGCAGGCGATGGTCGACGGCTACAGCCGGTTGGGGGCGTTCGTGCGCACGGTGCTGCCCCTGTCCCTGCCCGGGCTCGTCGCCGTCGTCGTCTTCACCGCCACCCTGTCGGCCAGCGAGTTCATCTACGCCCTGGCCTTCGTCTCCCGCACGAGCGAGAAGACGGTGAGCGTGGGAGTGCCCACAGAGCTCGTGCGGGGCGACGTGTTCTTCTGGCAGTCGTTGCAGGCCGCCACCCTGCTGGTGGCCATCCCCATCGCCCTCGTCTTCAACGCCTTCCTCAAGCGCTTCGTCGCCGGCTTCACGATGGGAGCGGTCAAGGGCTGAGGCGACGTGCCTACGGCACCGGAGGAGCAGGCAGGATGGGAGCAGCCTGGTCGGGTGCTCTTCGCGTGCCGCGGCCTCGACGCCGACATGTGTCGGAGTGAGACGAGCCGCGCTCGATCGGACGTCTAGTCATTTCGGACTACGCAGAAGCGTCCGATCGGACCATTGTCGATATCCCGCTATCCGGTGGAGCATGGGATGAGGAGCACGACCATCTGCGATGACCATACGGGCGGAGTCTCTCGACGCCCTCGCGCTCGACGCAAGGCGTCCGGGTTGCGACGGACGTGCGGCGCCATGATCGAGGTCGAGGGCGTCAC
>DASZJY010000020.1:0-4482 GCA_035947635.1 Acidimicrobiales bacterium
GACGCCCCGGTCGAGGTGCACCCTCCGTCCCACCCGGGCTCCGAGGGCCCGTAAGACCGCGTTCAGGAAGACGGTGCCCTCGAGCAGGCTCCAGGGGATCATCCGGGCGGCCAGGCAGACGATCCAGTGGCGTATGTGCCAGCTGCTCCACGCCGCCGCCCGCGTCGGCCGGTAGCGCCCGACGAGCAGTCGCTTCACGGCGACGGCGACCGAGACGGACAGCGGCATGTACACCACCGCCGCTGCGAGGGAGCTCAGGAGGAGAATGACCGCCGCCCCACCCTGCCCGCGGCCGGCAACAAGCGCCGGCCAGACGCCGAACACCACCCCGTAGGAGACGGCGGAGACGATCACCAGCATGGCGAGAAGGCAGAGGCTCTGGACGAGCGTCGCAGTCGTGGGCCGGCGTCGTGGAGGTCGCGCGGCCACCGCGACGTCGCTCACGACCGGCACCGCGCCGGGACTGGCTTCCCGCAGCCGACCGGCGAGCGCCGCCGCCGTCCGAGCGCGGTACAGGTCCCGCACGCTGGCGTGAGCGGTGCGCGGATCGTCGGCCAGGGCGGTGGTGGCGACCACGGCGGCCAGCGAGTCACCACCGAGGTCCAAGAAGAA
The DNA here is from genome assembly GCA_035947635.1 of Acidimicrobiales bacterium. Classification (GTDB taxonomy): domain Bacteria; phylum Actinomycetota; class Acidimicrobiia; order Acidimicrobiales; family AC-14; genus DASZJY01. The sequence continues at coordinate 613 of DASZJY010000020.1, forward strand.
GTCGTCGTCGACCGCGATCGTCGCCGGCGGCCGGTCGAGGCCTTCGGCGAAGGCCGCCACGACCACAGCTTCGAGTGGATCACCCGGCCCGGCGACGCTGCCGTCGAAACGCCCCTCGCCGTTGAGATCGATGGTGAGGTCGGGCAGGGCGCTGCGGTCCACCTTGCCGCTCACCGTGGTCGGGAGCGCGGCCAGCACCCCGACGCCCGAGGGCACCATGTACTCGGGGAGGCTCCGGCGCAGCGCGGCCTGGAGGTCGGCAACCGGTGGTGGGCTCCCGCAGTCGGTCGGCACCACGTGGGCGACGAGGACGCTTCTGTCCCGTCCGTGCTGAAGTCGGCACACCGCCGCCTCCACCCCCGGGCAGGCGGCGAGGTGCGCTTCCACCGCCCCCAGCTCGATGCGGTAACCGCGCAGCTTGACCTGTCCGTCGATCCGACCGAGGTACTCGAGCTCGCCCGCTCCCGAGCGCCGCACCATGTCACCGGTTCGGTAGAGGCGGCCGAACGCCGGATGGATCACGAAGCGCTCCGCCGTGAGGTCGGGCCTGCGCCAGTAGCCCCGGGCGACTCCGACTCCGGCGATGCAGAGCTCGCCGGGCCGACCCGGGGGCACCTCCTCCATCCGCTCGTCCAGGACGAGCGCCCGGTGCCCGGTGACGGGTCGTCCGATGGTGACGGGCCCTCCCGGCGCGATCCGGCCCCGCAGCACCGTCACCGTGCACTCGGTCGGTCCGTAGCCGTTCTCGAGCCAACGGCCGCGTGCCCATCGCCGGGCCAGGTCATCGGTCAGGGGCTCACCGCCCGTGTAGAGGATCCGCACCGTCGGCAGGGCGGCCTCCGAGCCCGGAGGAGCCAATGTGCGCAGCATCGTCGGGGTGCCGCAGAGAACGGTGATGCCCTCGTCGCCGAGCGCTCTGGCGAACCCGGGCCCCGAGCGCACGGTCAGCTCGTCGAACGGCACCAGCGTCGCCCCCACCGCGAAGGCCAGCCAGGTCTCCTCCACCGAGGAGTCGTATGCCGGCGACGAGGTCTGGGCGACCCGGTCGTCGGGCGTGATCCCGAAGTGCTCGGCGTCTGAGCGCACCAGGTTCAGGATGCTGCGGTGCTCGATCATCACGCCCTTGGGCTGGCCCGTCGAACCCGACGTGTACACCACGTAGGCCAGGCGCGAGGGGTCGAGGGGAAGCGAGCGACCGCCCCCGCCACCCGCGCCATCGCCCCTGGTGGACCCAGCCGCGTCCAGGACGGGACAGCCGACGTCCAAGGTGAGCGACCGAAGCCGCCGGCGCCCGTCCGGATCGGTCAGGACGACGGCCGGCCGAGCGTCGCCCAGCACGCCCTCGAGGTGCCCGTCGGGAAAGCGCCCGTCGAGGCACAGGAAGGCGCCACCGGCCTTGGACGCGGCGAGCTGGGCGGCGTAGAGATCAGGGTCGTCCTGCCCGAGAAGGATCGCCACGATGTCCTCGGCCTGCACGAGCCCACGGAGCCGGCGCGCCAGCCCATCGGCCCGATGGTTGAGCTCGTGGTAGGCGATCGGTGCGCGGCCCGGCGGGGCGATCGCCACCCGGTCGGCGTGGCGCTCGACCACCGCCTCGAAGAGCAAGTGGAGCATCAGCTCGCCGACGGGCCGACGAACGGCCGGAGATGGTCGGCGATCAGCTCCTCCAGCGCCGAGCGTTGGGCCACGGTGAGGTGGCGGAAGCCGCGGATCTCACGACCGCGACACCAGCCGCACGTGCACCGGAACGTGCTTGTCAACTCCCACTCCGTTGCCTCGTAGTGGATCGTCACCTCGTCGTCCGCCCCCACCGGGCGGCATGAGACGATCGAGCGGCCAACGACGAGTGAGTTGGGACGGCACGAGTGGTTCGTCGCCCGCCACCGGAAGCGGTCGCAGCCGGCTTCGAGGGGCGTCCCGGCAGGCGCTTCGACATGCTCAGCTGGCCCCACCTGGAGGGAGAAACGGCTGGGGGCCGCCGTCAGGGTCCCGTCGAGGTCGACGATCCGCTCTCCCACCCCGTACGGCCTCAGGGCGGCCAGGTACAGCCCTGCCCGCTTCCGCCTGACTTCGACGCCGCAGTCTGCCGACCCGGCCGTCCGGCCGACAGTCGGCCCCTCCCCAGCCACCGCCGGCCAACCTAACGCGCATCGACCAGCACGGGCACCGGGCACCTCCACGACGCCGGCAACGTCCGACCGGCGTGGTGGGCCCGTTGGCCGCCCAGCAGGGCGCCCCCGGCAGGACTCGAACCTGCGACCCGCTGCTTAGAAGGCAGCCGCTCTATCCAACTGAGCTACAGGGGCCTCGGGTCGGCGAGCCGCCCTCGGCGGCTTCCCCTTCACGCTACCGTTCGGCTAGCGTGCGGCGTCACCTCTTGGCGGGTGGCATCTATTGATCGCGGCGCACCCGCGTGCTGGACTGAGCCGCCACAGGCTCTTGGGGAGACGGAGGACACGTTGAACAAGGTTTGCCGCAGGCTCGCCCCGGTTGTCGCGCTGGTTCCGTTGCTGCTCAGCACGCTGCTCGTCGGCACGGCCGGGGCTGCGCATGTCGGCTGCGGCGCCACGATCCTCCAGAGCACCACCCTCGACAGCGACGTCGGCCCCTGCACCGGCACCGGCATCATCGTCGGGGCCAACAACATCACCCTCGACCTGGGCGGACGCACCATCTTCGCTCGGGCCCCCCAGACGGGTGAGGGTGCCGGCGTGCTCATCCGGAACCGCACCAACGTGACCGTCCGCAACGGACGGGTGATCATGTTCGACGCCGGCGTGGCCGTCGAGGGCGGCTCGGGCCACACCATCACCAACATCGTCGCCCAGGACAACATCGGCACCCGTGCGACCGACTTCGGCGACGGCATCGCCGTGTTCAGCTCCAGCAACAACGTCATCCGCCGTAACCGCGTCCAGCACAACGGTCCCTTCAGCGGGATCTCCCTCGTCGGCAACTCCGACAACAACCTGGTCGACAACAACACCGTCCAGGGCAACGACGTCGAGTCGTCGCCCACGCTCATGGACGACATCGGCATCCGGGTGGAGGGCCCCGGCGTCAACAACAACATCGTGAGCAACAACAAGGTTGAGGGCAACGGCCTCGACGGCATCCAGGTGTTCTTCTTCGCCGCGAACACCGACAACATCACTCGAAGGAACACCATCCGCGGAAACGGTTTCCACAACAAGGCGCACCGGGCCGGGAACGGCTTCGTGAGCGGTGCGCGCCTCAACACCGTCGAGAGCAACCTGGTCGAGCGGAACGCGGCCAGCGGTATCCGCATCAACGGCACGAACAACACCATCCGCAACAACACCGCTCGCAACAACGCCGTGCCGCCTCTCAGCCCGGGCACCATCGCGGCCGGAGGCGCCTTCGATCTGCACGACACCAACTTCAACTGCGACGCCAACGCCTGGACGAACAACACCGGCAACCGCAACCAGCCCTGCATCGGCTGACGGCGAAGAAGGTGCGCCGGCGGCGGTGACGCCGTCTCGAACAGCGCGTCGCCGGTCGTGTGCAATGCTGGGAAGGCCCATGGTGGCCGTAGCTCAGGTGGTTAGAGCGCCAGGTTGTGGCCCTGGAGGTCGGGGGTTCAAGTCCCCTCGGTCACCCTCACCAGACGCCGGGACGCGGCAACGACCGCACCCCGGCGGACGGACCAAGCGCCTCTAGCTCAATTTGGCAGAGCAGCGGACTCTTAATCCGCGGGTTCAGGGTTCGAGTCCCTGGGGGCGCACTCGGCGGCTCGTCGCACCGCCTCGAGCCAAGCCCTCCGCGTGAGCCCGCTGGCCCCGCGGACGGCGAGCCAGTACGCCTCGAGCTTGCGGCGGGCCGAGGAGTCGGTGGCGAGCACACGGG
>DASZJY010000021.1:0-3586 GCA_035947635.1 Acidimicrobiales bacterium
GGGGCCGATCACGACCTGATCGGCCCGGGCGAGCGCCTCCAGGACGGGGGGCGGCGGCTCGGGATCGGCGGGCACCAGCGACACCCCGGCGATGCGGCTGGTCGCCGCCGCCACCGCCACCTGGCCCTGGATGGAACCGGCGCCGTCGGGCGCATGGACCACCGCCTTCAGCACGACCGGATCGCGCGTGGCGGGAAGGACCTGGCCCACCGTGTCGAGGAGGCGGCCCGCCTCGGAGAGGGCGGAGGCGAAATCACCCGTGGCGTCGGCCAGACCGGCGATGACCAGGTTGCCGAAGGCATGCCCCTCGAGCTCGCCGGTTGCGAAGCGATGCTCGAAGGCCTGGGTCCACAAAGACTCCGACCGGGCCAGGGCGACCAGGCACCGGCGGAGGTCACCAGGCGGAGGGATCCCGAAGGCGGCGCGGAGGCGCCCGCTGGAGCCGCCGTCGTCGGCCACCGAGACGACGGCGCAGACGTCGTCGGCGTAGCGGCGCACGGCTCGCAGGCTGGCGGCCAGGCCGTGGCCACCGCCCAGAGCGACGACCCTCGTCACCGGTCTCGGCCCGGAGCCCTCACCATTGTCTTCTCGTGAGGTCCGTTCGGCTCGCGGTGAACGGCCGCCGGCACCTGCGGGCGGCGGGCCAGAGGTAGCTCCCGGCGGTCGTGCTCGCGCTCACGTTGTCTTTCGCGGGGGGCCGCCCTCGCTGAGGTGCTTGTCGACGTCGCGGTGTGAGACGGTGGGCGAGTACCCGCGCTGCTCGAGCATCCGCTTCAGCTCCTCGGCGATGACGACGGACCGGTGGGTGCCGCCCGTGCAGCCGACGCCGATGGAGAGGTAGGACTTCCCCTCCTTCACGTAGGCGGGGAGGAGCAGCGCGAGGAGGCCGTCAAGGCGCTGGAGGAACTCGCCGGTCTCGGGCTGGGAGCACACGTACTCGCGGACGTTCTCGTCGAGCCCGGTGAGCGGGCGGAGCGACTCGACCCAGTGGGGGTTGGGCAGGAACCGGCAGTCGAAGACGAGGTCGACGTCGAGGGGCAGCCCGTGCTTGTACCCGAAGGACACCAGGCTGGTCGTGAGGCCGTGCTCGGTGTCGCGGGCGAAGAGGTCGAGGAGTCGCTCGCGGAGCTGGTGGACGTTGAGGTCGCTCGTGTCGACGACCACGTCGGCCTCGGCCTTGATGGTGTCGAGGAGCTCACGCTCCCGCTCGATGCCCTCCGACACCCGCTCGTCGTCGGCCAGCGGATGGCGGCGGCGGGTGCTCTCGTAGCGCCGGACGCGCACCTCGGTGGTGGCCTCGAGGAACAGGACGCGCACCCGGCTGGCCGACTTGCGGAGCTGGTCGAGGGCGGGCGTGATCTCGTCGAGATACGCGCCCGTTCCGACCACGAGGGCGACCCGCTCGGTGGTCGAGCCGGGCGCCTGGACGAGCTCGGTGAACTTCGGGATGAGGGCGGGCGGCATGTTGTCGATCACGAACCAGCCGAGGTCCTCGAACGTGTCGGCGGCGTGCGACCGCCCCGCACCGGAGAGCCCGGTGATGACCAGGAACTCGCTCACGCGGGCTTCGCGGTGGCCAGGACGAGCCCGGCGACGGCGGCGGTGGTTGCCACGTTGGCGGCGAACAGCTGGTTGCGCAGCGAGGCGACCTCCGACGTGAGCTCGGCCCGCAGCGCCGCCATCTCGACACCTAGCTCGGTGCGCAGGGCGGCCGAGTCGGACGCCCGGGCGACGTCGGCCCAGCCGACGGGCGGCAGCATCTCCATCACGGTGTCGGCCGGGCCTTGCCCCAGCCCATCGAGGAGGTCGACGTAGAGGTTGTGGCGGTCACGATCGGACACCATCTCGGGGAACCCTTCGGTCGAAGCGGTCGGCGAAGGGAAGAGCACGCCCAAGGATACCGCCGGGGTTGGACGCCAAGAGGTGGCGGGGGTCACAGTCCTCGGGTGAGCTTCTCGGCCCGCAGGAAGAGCAGGCGGGGGATGGAGGCGGCCGCCTCGTACTCGGCCGCCCGGGCGAGGAAGCCGGGCGGAGGCGGGGGCTCCTCCATCTGCCTGATCACCAGGCCGGCGGCGGCCATGGCGTTCACGTACCGCGAGAGCGGCCGGTGCACGAAGGGCACGAACACCCCCTTGGCGACCTCCTCCGGCGACGAGTCCTCCTCCAGATAGGGGCCGATCCGCCAGTACTGCTCCTCCAGGATGTGGTCGTCGATCCAGCCCGACCCGGGCACCTGGAGGAGCGGGTGGTTCAGGAAGAACAAGAACCGGCCGCCCGGGCGCAGGACCCGGCCCACCTCGGCGAGCGCCCCGTCGGCGTCGTGGATGTGCTCGAACACGAGGCAGGCGACGACGGCGTCGAAGGAGGCGGTAGGGAACGGGAGCTCGCCGGCGGCGGCGCGGACGTAGAGAGGCCCGCCGCCCCGCCGCCGAGCCGTCTCCAGCTGGGCCCACACCGGGTCGCCGCCGATCACCCGGCGAGCGCCGACCTCCTCGGCCGCCGCCACCCGGGCCAGCTGGCCCTCGCCGGTGCCGACGTCGAGCACGTCCGCGCAGCCGACCAGGGACGCGGCCGCCATGGGCAGGATCTGCTCGGTGTACTCGGCGTCGGCGCCGTCGGTGAAGTGCTCCTGCCACCACGCCGCATGGGTCTCCCAGAGCGCCTCCGGATCCTTGTTCACTCGACCCCCTATGAGGCCGTCGATCGCGCCAGGTTCGAGGGGGCGGGGTCGTGCAGAGCGGCGTACACGTTCCTCGCCACCGCGTCGGGCAACCAGCTGAGCGCCAGGAGCTGCTCGAGCGAGGCCTCGCGCAGGGCCCGGGTGCCGCCGAGCTCGGTGACCAGGCGGCGCTTGCGGGTGGGGCCCAGGCCGGGCACGTCGTCGAGGACGCTGCGGGTCATGCGCTTGCCCCGGAGCTGGCGGTGGTAGGCGACGGCGAATCGGTGGGCCTCGTCGCGAATGCGCTGCAGCAGGTACAGCGCCTCCGAATGGCGGGGGACGCGGATGGGGTCGGCCAGCCCGGGTACGAAGACCTCCTCGAAGCGCTTGGCCAGGGCGGCGACGGAGATCTCGCCGTGCAGGCCCAGCTCCTGCACCACCTCGATGGCCACGCCCAGCTGGCCCTTGCCGCCGTCGACCAGCAGCAGGTTGGGCTGGTAGGCGAACCGGCGGTTGCGGCGCTCGTCCACCGGCCGGCCGCGCTCGGCCAGGAGGGCGGTGAGTCGGCGGGTGAGGACCTCGCGCATGGCCGAGAAGTCATCGTTGCCGGGGACGTCGCGGATCCGGAACCGTCGGTAGTCGCTCTTCTTGGGAAGCCCGTCCTCCATCACCACCATGGAGCCGACGTAGTCACTGCCCTGGATGTGGCTCATGTCGAAGCACTCGATCCGCAGCGGCGACTGGGGCAGGTCGAGCGCCTCCTGCAGGGCGTTGAGCGCCCGGGCCCGGGCGTTGTGGTCGGAGGCCCGCTTCAGGCGGTGGCGGACGAACTCCTCCTTGGCGTTCTGGGTCACGGTCGCCTGGAGGGCCCGCTTGCCCCCCCGCTGGGGTACCCGGATCCTCACCTTCGACCCGCGCAGGCCGGTC
>DASZJY010000022.1:0-9834 GCA_035947635.1 Acidimicrobiales bacterium
GTTCGTCCCCGGCTGGCCACCGTCGCTCGAAGACCAGGCCCGTTAGGAGCGCGCGGCCATCGCCATGGCGGGGCGGGCGCCGGCCGGTCGGGGCGGACGGATGCGGCGGCCGCGACCCGCCTCCTGGACGGTGTCGGAGGTCGGCCTGGCGCTCGTCTGCTCCCTGGGACTCGTTCTCGGAGCCCGGACGATGGTCCGCGAAGGTGGCGACCCGCCGGTGGGGGTCGCCCGGCGTTGCTCGTGCTGAGCTTTGCCCAGCTCGGCACGGATGAGCCACTTTCTCGATCAGTTCGGCCATGTGGTCACCGGAGAGCCACTTCCCCGATCAGTTCCCCGAAAGGGGCGCGGCCGCCCCATGGGTGCCCACGACGGCGATGTCGCGGCGTCTTCGCCGCCATCCGTATCGGCTGGAGCCCGACCGGGGTCATCGTGCCGGGTGGTCTCTTGGCCTCGGGTGCTGCCTGCTCTAGCACCGGACGGGCTCGCTGTACCCGCCCCTCGCGCTGCACGCCATGCAACTCCCTGGCGCTCGCCACCGAGCTGGAACGGAGCTGGCGGGTGCCGCTGGCCGTGCTGCTCTCCATCGCCGCCACTGCGCCGGCGCCCGTCTCATCGCGATGATGCTCGACAGGGGCCCCGCTCCGGGCGGCGACCTCGCCGCCCCCGATCAGGAGGCCTTCAGGCGGTCGGCGACCAGGCGGAGCCTGTCCATGTCCTTCACCAGAGCCACGCGGAGCCGGGTGGCCCCCTGCGGGCCGAAGAACTCGCCGGGGGCGACGACGAGCCCGCCGCGTCGGGCCAGGTCGGTCGCCGCCGCCCAGGCGTCGCCGCCGGGGACCTCGGCCCAGAGGTAGAAGCTCCCTCCGGGAGGTTCGCACGGGTACCCGGCGTCGGTGAGGACCTCGGCGAAGAAGGACAGTCGCTCGGCGTAGCGGGTTCGCTGCTCGTCGACGTGGGCGTCGTCGCCCAGGGCGACCACCGCGGCCGCCTGCACGGGCCCCGGCGTCATCATGCCGACGTGCTTGCGGACCTCGGAGAGGTACCGCACGAGCTCGGGGTCGCCGGCGTAGAACCCGGCCCGCAGGCCGGCCAGGTTCGACCGCTTGGAGAGGGAGTGCACGGCGACCGCGCCGTCGACGCCGTGCTGCAGGACCGTGCGCCGCGGTCCGTCCCAGGTGAACTCGACGTAGCACTCGTCGGAGAGGACCGGGATTCCTCGCTCGCGAGCCCAAGCCGACACCGCCTGCAGGTCGTCGAGGGCTCCCGTCGGGTTGGCCGGGGTGTTCACCCACAGGCAGAGGGCCCGGTCGGCGTCGCCCTCGTCGACCGCCGACACATCGAGCCGCCACTGCCCGTCGACCGGCACGGGGACGGGACGGCACCCGGCCAGCACCGCGCCCATCTCGTAGGTGGGGTACGAGACGGCGGGGTACAGCACGGTGTCCCTTGCGGGGTCGCGGAGCCGCAGCCACTGCGGCGTGGTCGCCACCAGTTCCTTGGTGCCGACACACCCCGCCACCGCCTCCGACGGGACGTCGACGCCCAGCCGCCGGGCCATCCACGCGACCGCCGCCTCCCGGAACGCGGATGTCCCGACCGACGGGGGATAGCCCCGCTCGGCGCCCGACGCCGCGAGGGCGGCCACCACCGCCGGCGGCGGCGGGTCGCCCGGCGTCCCCACCGACAGGTCGACGGCCCCGCCCTCGTGGGCGGTGGCCAAGGCCTTGACCTGGTCGAGGCGGTCGTAGGGGTAGGGAGGCGGTTGGAACCCGGTGGACGTCGTCGTCGTCACCGGGCCGTCCACCGCTCAGCCCACCCGGAACTCGGCGAACCGCTCGGCGTCGGCCGGATCGAGCCTCGCCCGTACGCGCGTGGCCTCGGCCTCGTGCTCCTCGGAGAGGATCTCGCCGTGACGGTGGAGGGCGGCGACGACGTCGCCCCGGCGGTAGGGCACGACCAGCTCGACGACCCGTCCCAGCGCCCGCAACCGCTCACCCACGGCGGCGAGCAGATCGTCGATCCCTTCGCCGGTGTGGGCCGACACCAGCACCGAGCCCGGGTGGCGGTCGAGCAGCCGCTTGGCCTCGGCAAGCTGGTCCCCCAGCAGGTCGGACTTGTTGAAGGCGATGAGCTCGGGAACCTGGCCGGCGTCGATCTCGGCCAGCACGGCCCGGACGGCGTCGATGTGGGCGTCGGGATCGGTGCCGGCGGCGTCGACCACGTGGAGGAGCAGGTCGGCCTCGGCCACCTCCTCCAGCGTCGACCGGAACGCCTCCACCAGCTGGGTGGGGAGCTTGCGCACGAAGCCCACCGTGTCGGTGACCAGCACCCGCTCGCCGCCCGGGAGGTCGAGGCGGCGGGTGGTGGGGTCGACGGTGGCGAAAAGGCGGTCCTCGACCAGCACGTCGGCGTTGGTGAGCCGGTTGAGCAAGGTGGACTTGCCGGCGTTGGTGTAGCCCACCACGGCGACGGTCCGCAGCCGCGAGCGGGCCCGGGACTTGCGCTGAGTGCGGCGGTTGCGGGTGAGATCGCGCAGGTCGGCCTCGAGCTTCGTCATGCGCCGGAGCAGCCGCCGGCGGTCGACCTCGAGCTGAGTCTCACCGGGCCCCCGGGTGCCGATGCCACCGGCCTGCTGGCTCAGGGCCTTCCCTCGGCCGCGCAGGCGGGGCAGTCGGTAGCGGAGCTGGGCCAGCTCGACCTGGGCCTTGCCCTCCTGGCTGTGGGCGTGCTGGGCGAAGATGTCGAGGATCACGGCCGTGCGGTCGATGGCGGTGCGCCCGAGGATCTTCTCGAGGTTGCGGCTCTGGGCCGGGGACAGCTCGTCGTCGAACACCACGGTGTCGGCGTCCACCGTCTCGGAGATCGCTCTGAGCTCCTCGGCCTTGCCGTGGCCCACGAACGTGGCCGGGTCAGGAGAGTCCCGCCGCTGCAGGATGCGGTCGGCTTCGTCGGCCCCGGCGGTGTCGACGAGGGCGGCCAGCTCGTCGAGCGACGACTCGGCCGCCTCCACCGTCGTCGGCGGGACTGCAACGCCGACCAGGACGATTCGCTCGCGACGGTCGCGCTCGATCAGCGCCACGTTGCGTCTCCCGGCCGGGACCCCATCGGATCGGCGAGCGGGCCGGAGCGCCGCGGAGGCGAGACCATCCCGCCCGCCCTCCTCCCCGAGGCGGGGGCCCTACCCCACCCGGGGCCGTCGGGGAACTCCACGCTGCAGACGAACCGAGCCGGTCCGGTCAGCAGGACGGTCGGGCCCGAGAGGTCGACGACGACGTCGCCGCCGGGCTGGTGCACCGTCACCCGCTCGCCCACCATCCCCTGGCGGCGCGCCACCACCGCCGCCGCGCAGGCGCCGCTCCCGCACGCCATGGTCTCGCCCACGCCCCGCTCCCAGACCCGCATGGTCAGCTCGTCGGCTCCCGGGCCGGTGGCCACGTACTCGACGTTGACGCCGCCGTAGGCGCCTTCCCACGTTGGGCCGTCCTGCTCGAGGTCCTCCTTGGCCGGGTCGTCGACGCCCAGGACGACGTGGGGATTGCCGGCGTCGACGAAGCCGAGCCAGCGGGAATCGTCGAAGGGGTCGGCGTTTCCGTCGACGACGCGCACCCATCCCATCTCGACGCTCACCAGCCCGTCGGGATGGAGCGTCGCCCGGCGGAGGCCGGCGTCGGTGGCGATCACCATCTCGGGCCCGGCCACCACGCCGGCGTCGACGACGGCCCGGGCCAGGCACCGCAGCCCGTTGCCGCTGGTCTCGGCCCGGCTGCCGTCGGCGTTCCACAGCTCCATCGCCACGTCGGCCTCGCCCGTGCTGGCAACCGCCCGGATGAGGCCGTCGGCGCCGGCGCCGCGGTGGCGATCGCAGACGGCGCGCGCCAGCTCGGCGTCAACGGGATGGTCGATGACGATGAGGAAGTCGTTGCCGAGCGCCTCGTACTTCTGGAGCCTCACGGGGCCCAGTGTCCCAGGAGGGCGTCGAGGGTGGCGAGCGGGTTTGCGGCCGTCGCCAGCCAGGCGATGCGCGGGTCGCGGCGGAACCAGGCCCGCTGGCGACGGGCGAACTCGCGGGTGCGGCGCACGGCCAGGTCAACGGCGTCGTCGAGCGTGGCCTTCCCCTTCAGGTGGTCCAGCAGCTCCCGGTAGCCGAGGGCCTGACGGGCGGTGCGGGACAGGCCGCCCGGGCGCTGGGCCAGGGCACGGACCTCGTCGAGGAACCCCGCCGCCAGCTGGGCCTCGTAGCGCTCGGCGATGCGCCGGCCCACGACCTGGCGCGGCAACCACACGCCCGCCAAGCGGAACCGGGTGGAGGGGTAGGCGCCCAGCCCGGGGCCGAACGAGGAGAACGGCCGGCCGCTGCCGAGCGTGACCTCCAGGGCCCGCACGATGCGGCGGCGATTGGCGGGCTCGATGCGCGCCGCCGCCGGGGGGTCGGCCACCGCCAGCCGCCGGTGCAGGGCCCCGACTCCCGCCGGGGTGGCCGCCTCCTCCTCCAGCTCGGCGCGCACGGCCGGCCACTGCCCCGGCAACGAGAGTTGGTCGACCACCGCCTGGAGGTAGAGACCCGTCCCTCCGACCAGCAGCGCCCGTTTCCCGCGCTGCTCGATCTCGGCGATGGCGGCCGCCGCGGCCGTCTGGTAGCGCGCCACGGAGAAGTCCTCCGACGGGTCGGCCAGGTCGAGGAGATGGCAGGGGACCTCGGATTGCTCGGCCGCCGTCGGCTTGGCCGTGCCGATGTCCATGTCCCGGTACACCTGCATGGAGTCCACCGACACCAGCTCCACGTCGCCCAGCCGTCGGGCCGCCTCGAAGGCGAGGGCCGATTTCCCCGAGGCGGTGGGCCCGACGAGGGCGAGGTGGGGACGGGACGGCCCCGTCACCCAGCCGACACCGGGATCAGCGTGCGGTGACGGGCGGGGGCGGTGACGTCCACGAGCTCGCCCCGCAGGTGGTGGGGCGCGGCTCCGGTGACGCGCACGGTGGCGTAGGCGCCGGCGGCCAGCGAGGCTCCGGCGCTGAAGTGCACGAGCTTGTTCTGGCGGGTGCGCCCGGTGACGAAGGTGGGGTCCTTGCGGCTCGGTCCCTCGACGAGGACCTCCTCCACCCGTCCGATCCTCGCCTGGTGGCGCGCCAGGGCCGAGCGCTCGACGACCACCCGGAGGCGCTCGAACCGCTCCGCCGCCACCTCGGCGGGGACGAACCGGTCCTGCATGGCGGCCGCCTCGGTGCCCGGCCGGGGCGAGAACAGGAAGGTGTAGGCGCTGTCGTAGGTCGCCTCGGCCACCACCTCGAGGGTGCGCTCGAAGTCGGCGTCGGTCTCGCCCGGGAAGCCGACGATGAGGTCGGTGGTCACGGCCAGGTCGGGCACCGCCGCCCGGGCCTCGGCCAACCGGGCGAGGTAGCGCTCCGCGGTGTAGCCCCGGTGCATGGCCGCCAGCGTGCGGTCACTGCCCGCCTGGAGAGGGAGGTGCAGGTGCTCGCAGACCGCCGGCGTCTCGGCCATGGCCTCGATGGTCTCGGGCCGCAGGTCCTTGGGATGGGGGCTGGTGAACCGCACGCGGCGGATCCCATCGATTTCGCCCACCGCCCGCAGGAGGTCGGCGAACAGCGGCCGGGCCCGCGGCCGGGACGCCGACGCCCATGTGCTGCCCGCCTGGTGAGCGGCCACGTCGGCGGGCGCGGGGATGGCGCGCAGGCGGGTGGTGACGTCGCGCCCGTAGGAGTTGACGTTCTGGCCCAGCAGGGTGACCTCGGTGGTGCCGGCGGCAGCCAGGCCCTCGACCTCGGCCACCACCTGGCCGAACGGACGGCTGATCTCCGGCCCCCGCACGGCGGGGACGATGCAGAAGGCGCAGCTGTTGTCGCAGCCGATCTGTATGGTGACCCACGCCGTCCACCCCACGTTGCGGCGGACGGGGAGGGCCGAGGGGAAGGCGGCCTCGTCGTCGGCCTGAGCGGCGTCGAGGATCTCGACGACCGGTCCGTCGGTCGCCGCCCGGCGCAGCAGCTCGGGCGCCCGAGCCAGGTTGTGGGTCCCGAAGACGGCGTCGACCTGGGGAGCGCGCTGGCGGATGAGACCCCTGTCCTTCTGGGCCAGGCAACCGCCCACCGCGATCTGGAGGTCGGGGCGGCGGTCCTTCTCGGCCTTGAGGTGGCCGAGGTGCCCGTAGAGCTTGTTGTCGGCGTTCTCCCGTATGCAGCAGGTGTTGAGGACGACGACGTCGGCGGCGCCGAGGTCGTCGGTGGCCTCCATGCCGTCGGCCTCGAGGAGACCGGCCAGGCGCTCAGAGTCGTGCTCGTTCATCTGGCACCCGAAGGTGCGGATGAGGAACTTCCGGCTCACGGGTCCACGCTACCGCCCGACCCACCCGGTCCCGGGCGGGGGGCGGCGATCAGCTGTAGGCGTGGAAGGTCGGGGGGGGCGCCTCGAAAGGAGCGCCCGGCGGCGGGGCATGCCCGGTGCCGTTCTCGGCCGGGCGCCGCCCGGAGCGGTCCTCCACGGCCAGGCGGATGGCCGTGCGCCCCTCGCCGTCGATCTCGATGTCGGCGAAGGTGGGAATGCATACCAGGTCGATGTTCGACGGTGCGACGAACCCGCGGGCGATGGCGATGGCCTTCACCGCCTGGTTGAGGGCGCCGGCGCCCACGACCTGGACCTCGACGGCGCCCGACTGCCGCAGGACACCGGCGAGGGCCCCGGCGACGGAGTTCGGGTTGGACCGGCTGGAGACCTTCAGGACCTCGACCACGACATTCCCCCGACGCCGACGACGTGCGCCTCTAGAACTTCGACGGAGCGGGCGTGAACTCCTGCCTCTCCGCCCGACGTGGGCGCTCGTCAGCGGAGGGATCGGCCCGCCGGCCCCGTGAAGCGGACCTCCATCCGGGCGGTGAGCTCGTCCACCTGCAGGGCCTGGGCCAGGCGCCCCAGCGCCTCGTCCTCGATCCATCTGCCCAGGGCGGGGACGTCGACGTCGTCGGCCACGCCGACCCGCAGCTCGACGTCGGGCCGGGGACGGCCGCGAAGCACCCGCGCCTTGGCTGACGTGACGTCGTCGCGCCCCTCGAGGTCGTTCTGCAGGGCCTGGGCGGCGGCCGCCGAGGTCAGGTGGACGGCGTCGTCGAACTCGAGCTGGCGAACGGTCTTGGAGGCGGGGAACTGAGCGCGGAGCCATCGGTAGCCGAGCCAGGCGACGAGGAGGGCGACCGCCGCCGCGCCCGCCCAGAAGAGCAGCTGGTTGTCGGCCACGAAGTCGTGGACCGACGGCAGGAGGAGAGGGTCGTCCGCCTCCCGCTCGCCGAACCCTCCGCCCCCTCGGACCAGGCCGTACGCCCCCCCGGCGGCGAGGAGGACGCCGAGGGCGACCAGCACCAGACGGTCGAGGCGGTCGGGCCGGGTCGAGCGGGTCACGGCGTGACTCCCGCCGGCGGAGCGGCCGCCGACTCCACCGCCCGTTGAGCCTCCTTGCTGCGGCGCACCCGCAGGTTCACCTGCTGGGGCCGGCGGACGCCGGAGGTGGCCAGGCGGGCGTCGACGGCGTGGCGGGCGGCTTGCTCGAGCCCTGCGAGCTCCCGGCGCGAGGTGCGGACGTCGACGCGCGCGTGCGTCCTGGACAGCGAGACCCTCGCCCGGTCGACGCCGTCGACGGCACCGACGGCCCGGGTGAGCGCCCGCTCGAGGCTCCGGGTGTTGACTTCGACCGTGAGCCGCCGATGGGCGCGGCCTTGGGCGGCGTCGTCCCCCGCCGGCAAGGACTGGGGACCTCGGCGCAGCACCTGGAGCAGGAGGAGGGCGGCGCCGACGGCGAGGAGCACGAGGGAGAGCACTCGAACCTCACGGCTGCTCCAGTCGTTGTTCCGGGCGCCCTCGAACCACTCGTCCCACGGGACGACGAGTGGCCGTCCGCGGGCGCCGCCGTAGACGATCTCGGCGGCCCCCAGGAGACCGCCGGCCAGCAGGGCGAGGGCCAGCAGGGCGGCCAAGAGGCGGTTCGTGACCCGCACGGTTAGACCACGCGTGCCCGGCGGCTGCGGGAAGGTGGCAGCAGCTCGGTGACGGTGACGTCGACCGCGGCCACGGTCAGGCCGGTGAGCTCGTGCACGCGGCTCGTCACTCTCCGCTGCACCTCGGCCGCCACCTCGCCCACCGGCCTCGGGTACTCGACGCCGAGCTCGAGCCGCAGGGTGGCCTGCCCGGGCGCCACGTCGGCGTCGGCGGTGATCCGTCCGACGGTGCCAGCGACCTCCGAGGCGGCCCGACGGGCGATCTTCTCGGGCACGACTGGCGCGATGTCGAGGAGGCCGCGGTCGCCCGGCTCGGGGAGGCCACCACCCTCGGAGCGGTCGCTGAAATCGACCGTCCGGTCGAGGGTGGGGTCAGGAAGGGTGTCGGTCACCGGGAGGGCCGGCGGTCCTCGGGCAGGAGCTGGGTGAGGTCTATCTCGCCTTCGAGCACCTTGGCGGCGACGACGCCCGCCGCGCCCAGCAGCACGCTCATGACCAGCCCGCCCACCCCACCAGTGGCGAACGCCAGCCCTAGGAGAAGCCCGGCGAACAGGCACACGATCGTCGTTCGGGTCAAGACCATGGTTCCTCCCTCGTGGTGCTCACTGCGGTAGCTCGATGTCGTCGAAGTGGACGCTGACCGGTCTTCCCCCGGCCAGGGGGGTCACCGCGGCGCGCACCCGCTCGGCCACCTCCGGCAGCGTGGGGCCCCACCTGGCCGTCACGTGCACCTCGACCTGCCCATCGGCGACGCGCACCCCTGCGACCCGCCGCCCGGGCAGGTACGTCGCCACCTCGGGGACGAGCCCGGCCGAGAGGCCGCTCACCTCGGGCAGGGCACCGACCGCCTCGGCCACGGCGTCGACGTCGACGTCGGCCTGGGTCATCGGCCCCTCCCCTCCTACTGCACCCGGGGGGGTGCGGGCGGCTCCTCCTGCTCCTCGTCGCCCATCCAGATGTCGTCGACGGTGATGTTCACCTCGGTGACCTCGAGCCCGGTCATCGCCTGGAGCCGCTGGATGACGTTGCGGCGCACCGCCTGGGCCACGTCGACGATGGGGACGCCGTACTCGCACACGAGGTCGAGCTCGATGGCGGCCTGGCGCTCGCCGACCTCGACGGCCACGCCCTGGGTGACGCTCGGTTCGCTCGACCCCACGGGCAGCTTCTCCTTGAGGGCGCCGAAGGCCCGCGCCGCCCCCTTGCCCATCTCGTGGACACCGGCGACCTCGCGCGCCGCCATCCCTGCAATCTTGGCGACGACCGAGTCGGCAATGGTGGTCTTTCCTTGCGGGGTGACGAGGTCGTTGGGGCTGGGCGAGCCGGTGGGCGGCGGGGTGGTGGTCTGCGTCATGGGCGTGCTCCTCGTCTGGCATACGCGGACGGCGACAGGCGCGCGAGCCATACCCGCGGAGAGGCGATCCCGAACCCGGTGGCGGCGGCAGCCGGCGGGCCGCCGGGAGCGACCCGCCGACCGGTCAGTCGAGGGTGATGGGCTGGTCGTCGCGGTCGTCGACACGGTCGGCGTCGGCCTTGTCGCCGATACCGACCGCCTGGCGGATGCGCTCGGACACCTCGACCATGATCTCGGGGTTCTCGGTGAGGAACGTCTTGGCGTTCTCCCGGCCCTGGCCGAGCTGCTCGCCTTCGTAGGTGTACCAAGCCCCCGACTTCTTCACCAGGCCCAGGTCGACCCCCACGTCGAGCAGGGACCCCTCCCGGCTGATCCCCTTGCCGTACATGATGTCGAACTCCGCTTGGCGGAATGGGGCACTGCAGTTGTGGACAACGACGTCGTTGGCCACAAACGTGTGGAGCTCGTCGACCTCGAGG
>DASZJY010000023.1:0-3860 GCA_035947635.1 Acidimicrobiales bacterium
CACGCCGCCGAGACAGCCGGTGGTGGCCACCACTCCCTCGCGGTGGCGCTCGAGCAGGTCCCAGTCGACCCGTGGCTTGTACCAGTAGCCGCTGAGGTAGGCGTCGGACGCCAGCTTGAGCAGGTTCTTGTAGCCGGCGTCGCTCTCGGCCAGGAGGGTCAGGTGGTAGTAGAGCTTCTCCCCCGCCCCGCCCTCGCCGCCGGTGTCGTCGAGGCGGCCCCGGCGCAGGGGCCGGTCGAAGCGGCTGCCGCCCGCCATGTAGGCCTCGATGCCGATGATCGGCACGACCCCCCGCCCCCGCGCCGCCTTGTAGAAGTCGAGGACGCCGTACATGTTGCCGTGGTCGGTGATGCCGATGGCGGGCTGGCCGTCGGCGGCGGCGGCGGCGATGACCTCGTCGACACGCGAGGCGCCGTCGAGCATGGAGAACTCGGTGTGCGTGTGGAGGTGGACGAAGCTCCGCTCACCCATGCGGCGGACCCTGTGGAAAGCTTGTGCAGAACGACACCCGTGTAATTCCCCGAGCGTAGTCAATCCCTATTTGCGGTGCGAGCACTCGCTGCCGGCCACAACCTGCGTCCGACGGCGGCGCGCGCGATGCTTGGCCATGCAGACGGCGGAGGCTGCGCCTGATCGCACGACAAGGGGGACAACATGTACGAGCACAGCTGCAGGAAAGCCGGAGCCGAGGGCTGCGGCTACACGATCAGGGCCGGCAGCGAAGAGGAGCTGAAGGCCAAGGTCGTCGAGCACGCCCGGAAGGTGCACGGCGTCAAGAACATGACGGACACGATCTACAACTACCTCCGGGAGAAGGCCAAGAGGTAGACCGCCCTCAGGCGTATCAGAGGTAGGTGCCGGGCCTCGGGGGCTCGGGCACGGGACCGGGCGGGAGACCCCGGCTCCGCATCTCCTCCAGCTGGGCGCGGGCCGCCATCTGCTGGGAGAAGAGGGTGGCCTGGATGCCGTGGAACAGCCCCTCCAGCCAACCGACCAGCTGGGCCTGGGCCACCCGAAGCTCGGCCTCGCTGGGCGCGGGTGCGTCGAACGGCGAGCTCAGGCGGGCCAGCTCCTCGCTCAGGTCGTCGGCGAGACAGCCCGACAGCTCCCGCACCGACGTCTCGTAGATCTCCCTCAGGCGCTCCCGGCCGGCCTCGTCGAGCGGCGCCCGGCGCACCTCCTCCAGCAGCTCCTTGGTCATCGCCCCGATGCGCAGCACCTTGGCGGGTGACTCGATCATCTCGCTCGGTTGGCGGGTCTCGTCGGGACGCTGTGTCTCCGACGGCACGACGACCTCGGGGTTCGCCGCCGGTGGCCCGGGTGGGCCCGGGGGTCCTTCGCCCGGGCGCATGGGTCCCGGAGGGAACGTGTTCGTCATGATGCTCGATCCTTCCCTGGGGGGCGCGCCCTCACGCCGTGACCGCGAGGAGAGGCACGAGCATCTCGGGCGGCGTGAGCGAGCCGTGGCGGCTGCGGAGGGTGATGTTGCCGGTGTCGGCGGCGTCGAGGAAGGCCACCGGGTCCCGGGCGGCCAGCACGACATCACCCAGCCGCCCCTCGAACTCGCCCGACAGCGGCCCGCCGAACCAGCCGTCGGACACCGCCTCCTCCCTCGTCCGCACCCAGGCCTGGTCGCCGTGGCAGCGGCGGGCAGCGGTCACGAGCCGGTCGCGGCAGCCAGGCCGGGCGTGGAGCCAGCGGAACCGCCCTTCGCCTGACAGCAGGGCGGTGAGCTCGGCCACTTCCCGGCGCAGGCCCACCACGTTGTCGCCCACCTCCACTTGGCCGTGATCGGCGACCACCACCAAGGCCGCACCCGGTGGCAGCACGTCGATCAGGTCGGTGACCAGGCGGTCGGTCGCCACCAGCTCGGCTTCGTACAACGAGCCCAGCCCGAACTCGTGGGCCACCTTGTCCACGCCGTCGTAGTAGGCGTAGACGAACGGCGCCCGCTCGGCCAGGAGCGCCGACACCGTCGCCACCAACGTCGAGGTCACGCGCCACCCGCAGAACCGGGCCCCGGCCAGGTGGGCTCGGGTGAACCCACTCTCGGAGAACTCGGCCCGCGTGACCACCGGCGGCTTGGTGCCGGCGAAGGGTTCGACCGCCTGGAACTGTTCGGGGGGGACGGTGTCGCGCGCGTCTTCGTCCCGCCCGACGGTGCGCCAGCGGAGCACGTTCAGGACGTCGGTCCCGCCGACCCGTACTCGGTAGCCCACCACCCCGTGGCCGGCCGGGCTGGTGCCGGTGGTGAGCGAGGTGAGGGCGGTGGCGGTGGTGGACGGTGCGACGGTGGTGATGGGCCCGCCTGCCAGGGCGGTCAGGGTCGGGGCGAGGTGCGCCCGCTCCTGCAGCTGCTCCCACCCCAGCCCGTCGAGAGTGAGGAGCACGACCTGCTCGGCCCTCGCCGCCGGGGCCGGGAACCAGGGCGGCGCGCCGTGGCGCCGGGAGAGGATGGCGGGCACCACCGCGTCGACACACGCCCCCCCGTACTCGGGCAGGAGCGGGCCCGGGTGATCCCCCATCGGGCCACCATAGACCTGCGCCGTCGGCGCGGGGCAGTCCGCCCCCCAACGTCGCCCCAGGCCGTAGCATGGGCGCGGTGAGGGTGTCGACGAGAGGCGATTACGCCAGTCGGGCTCTGCTCTCGCTGGCGCTGCACGCCGACGAGGGCGGCCCCACCTCGGTACGCGACATCGCCGAGCGTACCGGCCTCCCCCAGCCGTACCTCGAGCAGATCCTGCTCGCCCTCAAGGGGGCCGGCCTGGTCCGCTCGAAGCGGGGCGTCGGCGGTGGTTACGTCCTCGCCCGTTCTCCCGCCGACATCACCCTCGGGCAGATCGTGAGCGCGGTCGACGGCCCCATCGTGGCCGGCGACTTCGGCGAGCCCCACCAGAACGGCGCCTGCGACCACGAGGGGCAGTGCGTCCTGCTCAGCGTCTGGGCCGACGTGGGCGAGCACATGCGCCAGCACCTCGACTCGTTCACCCTCGCCGACATGCTGGCCCGGGCCCGCGGCCCGGGCGTCACGAGCGAGCCGGCCGCCTCGGCCTCGCGCGCCTAGGCGCGCTCACTCCGGACGGGTCGGGGGTTCGTTGGCCCGCTCCGTCTCCTCGGGGCGAAGACCCCGCAGCGGCGTGTCGGGCGGCAGCTTGGCCGAAGGGCCGACATCGACGAGCCGGACGTCGGGCGCGGCGGCCAACGCCTGGAGGTCGGGGATCGGGCCCCGCACCGTCACCGCGAACACGTGCGGCCCCTCGGGCTTCACGCTGTCGATGAGCTTGCTGAGGCGGGCGACCTCCTCCTCGTAGAACGACTTGAACTGAGGGTCGTCGACCGTCGGCAGCAGCCGCTGGATCTCGTCGCGCTCGCTGCGGTTCGCCCCCACCTGGCCGTTCACCCAGTCGGCCATGGTGCCGGTGACGACGGAGGGCGAGCCGGCGGGCGCGGCCGCCAGCAGGTTCACGACCTCGAGTCGGCCCATCGCCGCACGGGCCTCCGGCTCCGTCATGTAGCGCTTCAGCGAGACGACCGCCACCCGGTCACCCTTGGCCGTGGCCAGCGCCTGGGCCCGGCCGGCGGAGTAAGCGGCGATCTCCTCTCCCGGGAACGGACCGATGCCATCGGCCGACGGGCCCACCTCCTCGGCCGACTCCGCCTCGGCGGGCTCCCGACGGTTGGTCGGGTCGTCGTCCCCGCCGAACGTGACCGCCACCAGGCCGCCCAGCCCGACGACGACCAGGCTGATCGCGAAGAGGAGCAGCGAGCGGCGGACCTTGCGGTCCGCGTCGTCGTTCTCGCGAGGGGGCGGAGCCGGCCGGACCGGGTCAGTTGAGATGCTCACGCACATCCTCCAGGTC
>DASZJY010000024.1:0-3530 GCA_035947635.1 Acidimicrobiales bacterium
GCGACGGCTCGACGAAGCTGGGCACCGCTTCCCTTTTGCAGGTAGTAGCGGCCCCGCCGTGGCGGAGCGAAATACCGTCTCCTCGGTGCCTGCGCCGCTCCGCTTGGCCGACCTGCTCGGAGGACTCTCGATCGTCACCGACCTCGGTTTCGGCCTCACGCCCCAGGAGGCCATGCGCACATGCCTGGTCTCCACTGCGTTGGCCCGCCAACTGGGTCTCGACGAGCCCGACGTGCGCGACGCGTTCTACGTGCCACTGCTGATGCACGTCGGGTGCATCGGCATGTCCCACGAAACGGCCGCCGCCTTCGGCGACGAGCTGGCGGTCACGCGGGCCGTGTCCCTGACGAATCTCGGCGATCCCGACGACTTCGGTCGGACGCTGATCCCTGAGCTCACCCGCGGGATGACGCCAGCGGAGCGCGCCCGGGTGACCGCGTACACCGTCGCCTACGGCATCGAGTTCGGGCGCAGGTACGACACCGGCGCCTGTGAGGTCGCCCGTGCCACTGCCCGGCGCATCGGCCTCCCCGAGGGCACCCAGCGGGCGCTGTACGAGGAGGCCGAGATGTGGAACGGCGGCGCGGCCCCCCAGGGCCTCCGGGGGGAGCAGATCGCGCTGGCGGCGCGGGTTGCCCGTGTCGCCGCTGACGCCGTGTTCTTCGAAGAGGTCGGGGGCCCCGAGCGTGCCGTCGCCGCCGTGCGCCAGCGTGCCGGCACCGTGCTCGACCCCGCCATTGCCGACGTGTTCGTCATCAACGCCGTCGAGCTGCTCGCCGAAGTGGGCCAGGAGGCAGGCGATCCTCGGGACCGCATGTTGGACGTCGAACCCGAGCCGGTGCTCGAATGCGCGGCGGACGATGTCAAGGTCGTCGCCGCTGCCTTCGGTGACCTCGCCGACCTCAAGTCGCCCTATTTCCACGGCCACGCCGGCGCGGTGGCCCGGCTGGCGGGAGGCGCCGCCCGTCACGTCGGGATCGACCGCCGGGCGGTCCAGCGCCTCGAGATCGCTGCGCTGCTCCACGACGTCGGGCGGGTCGGCGTCTCGAACGCCGTCTGGGAGAAGAAGCGACCGCTGACTCGGGCCGAGTGGGAGCAGGTGCGGATGCACGGCTACCACTCCGAGCGGGTGCTCGCGACCTCTCCGAGCCTGGAGCCGATGGCGGTGATGGCGGGCATGCACCACGAACGGCTGGACGGCTCCGGGTACCACCGGGCGTGCAATGCGACCGCCATCGGTGTCGAGAGCCGGGTGCTGGCCGCCGCCGACGTGTTCGCGGCGCTGACGTCGGATCGGCCCCACCGGCCCGCGCTGGCCACCGAGGCGGCGGCACGCGAGCTGAAGGCCGCGGCCAGGGCCGGCCGGCTCGACCCTGACGCCGTGGCCGCGGTCCTCGCCGCGGCGGGACAACCGGGCGGTAGGCGGCGGGCCGACCTCCGTCCCGCCGGGCTCACGGACCGTGAGGTCGAGGTGCTGGGGCTGGTTTCGCAGGGGTGCTCCAATGCCACCATCGCCGAGCGCCTCTTCATCTCGCGCCGCACGGCGGAGCATCACGTCCAGCACGTCTACACGAAGATCGGTGTATCCACTCGGGCGGCCGCGGCGCTGTTCGCCGTCCAGCACGACCTGTTGCCGAAATAGGTAGGTCTACCGATGCCGGCGGCACCGGAGAGGCGCAGGCTCCAGGCATGACAATCACGCTCAGCAGAACCCAAATTGGAGTACGAAAGACCGATGACGCGGACCGGGACATCGTTAGCTCGGTGCTCACGGCCGCCTTCCTCGACGATCCCGTAACCGCTTGGATCGTTCCCGACCGTGCCGAGCGGCCGGGGGTGATGCCTCCCGTCTTCGGGCTCTACTTCGACGCCTTCCACCCCCACGGTGAGACCTATCGCACCGAGGACGGCCAGGGAACGGCCCTCTGGCTGCCTCCTGGCCGCGACCTGATCCCTCCGGATCAGCTCGAGGACTTCGGCCGGCGCACGGAGGAGGCGGCGGGCCCGTACACCGCCCGTCTGTTCGAGCTCGACGAGTTCTTCGCGGCCCACGCCCCCGCTGAGCCGCACTGGCACCTCCAGCTGCTGGCGGTCGTTCCGGGCCAGCAGGGCAGGGGGCTCGGCTCGGCCCTGCTCGACGAGATGCTCCCGCGACTGGACCGTGACGGGGAGGCGGCGTACCTCGAGTCGACCACGCCTCGAAACCGGGCCCTCTACGAGCGCCACGGGTTCGACTGCATCGGCGAGATCGCCCTCCCGGACGGTCCTGTGATGTGGCAGATGTGGCGTTCGCCCGGGTACCGCTCCTGAGCAGGTACTTGTTCCCCGATTCGCTACCCTGACGGCGATGCGCGGGGAGCGTCGAGCGGTGAGCGCGGTGTTCAGCCTGGCCTCGGTCCTGCTCGTGGCCGTGGGCTGGCAGTCGGGCGCGACCGTGCCGGTGGTGACGGTGGCGGTGGCGGGCCCGCCGCTTTCGGCGCCGCCTACGACGCTACCGCCCCCGACGCTCCCGCCCGCCCCGGAGCCGCCGCCAGCGCCGCCGCCGACGCCCGCCCCCCAGCGGGCGGTCTCGACCGATCCCTCCGGCTCGAGGCTGCGCCTGGGCACCGCCCGTCCCGTCGGGTCGCCTGCCACCATCGCCGACGCCAAGGGCCCGCGGATCGGCCTCTACAGCGAACCCGGCGAGGCCGAGCCGGGGCTGGTCCTCAAGAACCCCACGGCCGAGGGGCTCCCGGTGGTGTTCCTCGTCATGGACCGCCAGGGCGACTGGATCGAGGTGCAACTCTCGCGGCGGCCCCACATGCGGACGGCCTGGGTCCGGGCGTCCGACGTGAGCGTGCGCCAGACGTCGTACAAGGTCGTCGTCGACACCGGGGCCCGGCGGCTGACCGCGTACAACGGAGGCTCGGCCATCCTCGAGGTCCCCGTCGGTGTGGGCACCGGGCGCACGCCAACCCCGACCGGCTACTTCTTCATCGACGGGATCGTCGCCCTGAGCAACTCCTCCGGCCCCTACGGGAGTCACCAGCTGAGCGTCGCCGCCTTCTCCAACGTGTTGACGAGGTTCGGGAGCGGCAACGGCCAGATCGCCATCCACGGCACCAACCAGCCGGCCCTCGTCGGCACCCCGGTGAGCAACGGCTGCGTCCGGATGACCAACGCCGACGTCGCCCGCCTTGCGTCGACGGTTCCCAACGGCACGCCCGTGGAGATCGTCTAGCCGGGTTCTGGCTACGGAAAGGTGCTCATTTCGAGCGCCATTCCTGACCCAATGCGCGCCTGGGGGCTACAGGATCCAGCGGTTGTCGCGGTACCAGGCGACGGTGCGGGCGATGCTCGGGCCGACGTCGGTCTCCTTGAGCTCGAACCCGGTGCCCAGGAGGGCGTCGATGGACACCCGGTTGTTGCGGTTGGTCTTCCGCATGAAGCGGAGCCGCTGCTCGGTGAAGACGATGTCGTCGGTCATGCCGTCGGCGAGCATCTGCTCGCGCACCTCGGAACGCTTCTCGTGGGGCAGCCCACACTCGGCG
>DASZJY010000025.1:0-1761 GCA_035947635.1 Acidimicrobiales bacterium
CCTCCGTGGATGCCCTCGCGCACGAGCTCGGGCAGCCCCGCCTCGAGGATGGGCACGTCGCCGCGCGAGAGCCGCTGGACCTTCTCGGGGAGGATGTCGGCGCAGGTCACGTGATGGCCCATGTGGGCGAAGCAGGCCCCGGTGGTGAGCCCCACGTATCCGGTGCCGATGACGGCGATGCGGCTCATGAGGCGTGCCCCTCCAGGATGGCGGGCACCAGCCGGCGCAGGGCGTCGCGGTGGTCGGGCAGGAGGCCGATGCCCGAGAGCCGGAGGGCGGCGTTGTCGAGCACCCCGAACGCGGGGCGGGGGGCGGGGCGAGGAGGGTCCATCTCGGACGTGACTATGGGTTTCACCAGGCCGGCGTCCAAGCCAGCGATGGCGATGGCGTCACGGGCCAAGCGGTACCACGTCGTGGCGCCCTGGTTGGTCACGTGGTACACGCCGCTGCGGTGCTCGACCATCAGGCGACGGATCATGGCGGCCAGGTCGGACGCCAAGGTGAAGCAGCCGTGCTGGTCGTCGACCACCTCGAGCTCGGCGCGCCGGCATGCCCGGTCGAGAATCGTCTTGACGAAGTTGCGGCCTTGGCGCCCGGCGAGCCACGACGTGCGCACGACGATGTCCTGGGGCCCGAGCTCGGTCTCGCCGCCCAGCTTCGACCGGCCGTAGACGGAGACGGGCTTGGGAACGTCCCATTCGGTGTAGGGGCGCCCGGCGGTGCCGTCGAAGACGTAGTCGGTGGAGACGTAGCAGACGCGGGCGGCCACGAGCCGCGACGCCTCGACGACGTTGCGGGTGCCCAGGGCGTTCACCCTGAAGGCCCGGTCGGGGTCGGACTCGCACGCGTCCACGTCGGTCCACGCCGCCGTGTGCACCACCACGTCGGGGCGGGCGGCGCCGACGAACTGCAGAACCTGCTCGCGGTCGCCGACGTTCACCGCCGGCTGGTCGGACGGAACGACGTCGTGGCCGGCGAAGGCGTCGACTACCTCCCGGCCGAGCTGGCCGCCCGCGCCGGTGACCAGGACCCGCACGCGCTACCCGCCGGGCTGGTCGCCGCCGACGGAGGGGGACGCGGTCTCCCACGCCGTCTCCTCCACGGGTGCCCGGTCGCGGAGGGGCTCCCACCAGGCCCGGTTGGCGGCGTACCAGGCCACGGTGGCGGGCAGCCCGGCCTCGAAGGAGATCCGGGGCTCCCATCCCAGCTCGGTACGGAT
Organism: Acidimicrobiales bacterium; assembly: GCA_035947635.1. Taxonomy (GTDB): domain Bacteria; phylum Actinomycetota; class Acidimicrobiia; order Acidimicrobiales; family AC-14; genus DASZJY01. The sequence goes on from DASZJY010000025.1 coordinate 1,220, forward strand.
GAGGGTCGAGTCCAAGAGGTAGCGGCGGTCGTGCCCGGGGCGGTCGGGGACGATCGTCTTCAGCGTCTCCGGCTTCCAGAGCGCCCCGAGGACGAGGTCGGCGATCTCCTCGATGTTCCTCTCCACACCGCTTCCTACGTTGTAGGTAGCCCCCACCCGCCCCCGCTCGAGCACGGCGGCGATGGCCCGGCAGTGGTCCTCCACGTGGAGCCACTCGCGGCGGTGCTTGGTGGACGCGTACATCGGGAGGGTCTGGTCGTCCAGGGCCCTCGTGGTGAAGAGCGGGATGAGCTTCTCGGGGAACTGGTAGGGGCCGTAGTTGTTGCAGCAGTTGGTGATGGTGACGGGTAGGTCGAAGCTCTCGAAGTAGGACCGCACGGCGTGGTCGGCTCCCGCCTTCGAGGCGTTGTACGGCGTGCGGGGCCGGTAGGGCGCGTCCTCGCTGAAGGCCTCGTCGGTGTCGAGGTCGAGGTGGCCGTACACCTCGCAGGTCGAGATGTGGTGGAAGCGGCTCACGCCGACGCGGCGAGCGGCCTCCAGGA
>DASZJY010000026.1:0-2999 GCA_035947635.1 Acidimicrobiales bacterium
GCGCCGCCGCGCGCGGTCGCCCCGCCCCCGCCGGTGGCCCGCCCGGCTGCCTTCACGTCCCATCCCCGGAGCACGGTCGCCGAGGCGGTGGGGGCCTTCGTCACCGTCTTCCACTCGCCCGACGGCGGCGAGGCGGTGCGTACCCTCCCCAACCCGCAGCGGTCGGGGGCCCCTCTCGTGCTGCTGGTGCTCGAGCAGTACGACGGCTGGCTCCACGTGCTCCTGCCCGAGCGCCCCAACGGCAGCACTGGATGGGTGAGGGCCGAGGAGGTCACGGTCAGCGAGCACACCTACAGCATCGTGATCGAGCTGGGAGCCCACCAGCTCACCGTCTTCGACGGCCAGCAGGTCGTCCTCAACGAGGTGATCGCGGTGGGGACGGCGAACACGCCCACGCCCGGCGGCCTCTACTACATCAAGGAGCTCATCCAGCCCACGAATGCCGGCTACGGCCCCTACGCCTACGGGCTCTCGGGGTTCTCGGAGGTGCTCGGCAGCTTTGGCGGGGGCGACGGAGCCCTCGGCATCCACGGCACCGACGACCCGTCGTCGCTGGGCCGGGACGTGAGCCACGGCTGCATCCGCATGAGCAACGCCGGGATCACCACCCTGGCCGGGATGCTCCCCCTGGGCGTGCCCGTGCAAGTCCGCGCCTAGCCGACGGACCCCGCCCGGGCGGCGAAGCCGCCATCCCATTCGCGGCAAAGCCGCCATCCCATTCGCGGCAAAGCCGCCAAGAAAAGGCCGGCGGACGGTCGAGTTGGGCCCCCACCCTTGGACCGCCGCCGGCGCTCAGCTAACTTTACCCTCAATGCCCACAAGAGCAACACCGGCAACAGGCCTCCCGGGACCTCGGCGGGCGTGAGCGCCATCGAAGGGGTCGTCGGCCGGGAGGTCCTCGACTCCCGGGGCAACCCCACGGTCGAGGTCGACGTGGCGCTGCGCGCGGGCGGACGGGGACGGGCCATCGCCCCCTCGGGTGCGTCGACGGGGCGGCACGAGGCGGTCGAGCGTCGCGACGGCGGCGCCCGCTTCGGCGGGAAGGGCGTCCGGGCGGCGGTGGCGATCATCAACGACGACGTGCGCTCGGTGCTGGTCGGCATGGAGGGGCTCGACCAGCGGGCGGCCGACGCCGCTCTCGTCGACCTCGACGGCACCGACGACCGCAGCCGGCTCGGCGGCAACGCCCTGGTGGCGACCTCTCTGGCGGTGGCCAGGGCGGCGGCCGACGAGCTCCACCTGCCCCTCTACCGCTACCTGGGCGGCGCCAACGCGGCGGTGCTGCCGGCCCCCCTGTGCAACGTCATCAACGGCGGCGCCCACGCGTTCAACACCCTCGACGTGCAGGAGTTCATGATCGTCCCGGTTGGGGCGGCGTCGTTCGGCGAGGGCCTGCGGTGGGCGGCGGAGACGTACCACGTCCTCAACCACCTGCTCCACGAGCGGGGCCTGCCGACGGGCGTCGGCGACGAGGGCGGCTTCGCCCCCGACCTCGGGAAGAACGAGGAGGGCATCCAGTTCCTGGTGGAGGCGATCCAGGCGGCCGGCTACACCCCCGGCGAGGACCTCGCCCTCGCCCTCGACGTGGCCTCGACCGAGCTGTGGCACGCCGACGAGGGCGAGTACCGCCTCGAAGGCGAGGGGCGGGCCTTCTCGTCGGAGGGAATGGTCGCCTACATCACCCACCTGGTCGACAACTACCCGATCGTGTCCGTCGAGGACCCGATGGCCGAGGACGACTGGGAAGGATGGGTCGCGCTGACCGCCGCGGTCGGCGACCGTGTCCAGCTGGTGGGCGACGACCTGTTCGTCACCAACGTCGAGCGGCTCCAACGCGGCATCCGCGAGCGGGCCGCCAACGCCATCCTCATCAAGCCGAACCAGATCGGCACTCTGACCGAGACGCTCGACGCCGTCGCCCTCGCCACCCGGTCGGCGATGGGCGTGATCGTCTCGCACCGGTCGGGTGACAGCGAGGACGCCACCATCGCCGACCTCGCCGTCGGCACAAACTGCGGCCAGATCAAGACCGGTGCTCCCGCCCGCTCCGAGCGGGTGGCCAAGTACAACCAGCTCCTGCGGATCGAGGAGGAGCTCGGGGAGGCCGCCCTCTACCACGGAGGCCGGTCCCTGGTCGCGGCGAGGCCGGACTGATGGCGCGCCGCCCACCTGCCCGCCGCCGGGGGGAGGGTGGCGCGGCCGCGTGGCTGGTGCTGGCCGTGCTCGCCCTCGTGGGCGTGCTCTTCCTCGCCGGTCTCCCGGCTCGGGCGTACGTCGCCCAGCGGCGGGAGCGGGCGGAGGTAGCGGCCCGGGTCCGGCAGCTGGCCGCCGAGAACCGCGACCTCACCGCCCGAGAGGCACGGCTGCAGACCGACGCCGAGATCGAGCGCCTGGCCCGCCAGCACTACAACCTCGTGCGGCCGGGCGAGGAGGTGTTCGCCATCATCCCCGCCCCACGCCCGCCGGCGGCCGCTCCCGCGTCGCCGGTGAGCCGGGCCCGCCCGGGGTGGTGGCAACGCGTCTTCGGGAGCCTCACCGGGCTCGACTGAGCGGCTGAGCCGCCGCGACCGTGGCACACTAGAAGTGCGATCAGGTCGCAAGAGGACGGGCTCGTGGGCAAGGGACACCAGCGGACAGGCGCGGCGATGGCCGTTGTCCTCGCGCTGGCGGTGGCGTGCGCCGGAGGCGGAACGGGAGAGGGGGCGGGACGCTCGGGCGGACGCCGTCTCTCGGTGGTCACCACCGTCGCCCCGATCACCAGCATGGTCGCCAACGTCGCCGGCGAGGCGGCGACGGTCACCGGTCTGGTCCCCGAGGGCACCAACTCCCACACCTTCGAGCCGCAGCCCAGCGCGGCGAAGACCCTGTCGCAGGCCGACGTCGTCTTCGTCAACGGGTTGAGGCTCGAGGAGCCCACCGTGGGCCTGGCCCGCGAGCTGGCCAAAGAGGGCTCGGAGATCGTGGAGCTGGGTGATCGCACGGTGACGCCGGCCGAGTAC
>DASZJY010000027.1:0-6012 GCA_035947635.1 Acidimicrobiales bacterium
CCCGTGGTGGACGTTGACGGAGACGCTGGACGTCACCACGAACGCCCGGGCCAGGGCCTGGTCGAGGAGGGCGACCCCGCCCACCGGGCAGAGGGCCTTGGGCAGCAGGTGGGTGAGGGGGCGCAGACGGCGGCCCCCGCCGGCGGCGAGCACCACCGCCACGAGATGGTCAACCACGACCACTCGGCGCCTGACAGACTGTGGGGCCATGGGAGAGAAGCGGCGCTGGGTCAACCCCGCCCAACCCCAGACCCTCCAGATCGCCGTCTTCCTGCTCTACATCAACGCCGCCTTCGCCGTGCTCGACATGCTCCTCTACCCGGGCACCCGCTCCCTGTTCAGCCTGCTGCTGGTCGCCGCCGGGGTGGCGGCCGGGTACAACATCGCCAACGAGCGCAAGTTCGGCTACGCCCTGGGCATCGTGATGGCGTTCCTGCCGTTCGTCTTCCGGTTCTTCATCACCGGGAATCCCCTGGGCGTCAACGTGATCTCGCTCGTGTTCGAGATCGCCCTGGTGGCGCTGCTGCTGCACCCCATGAGCCGCGACTACCAGCGCATCTGGTTCAAGTAGCGGCCCGACCGGCCCTCCGGCCACGGCACGACCGACCACGGCAGGAGCCTATGAGCCCACTCGTCCGCGACGCCGCCGAGGTGTTGATGGTGGTCGCGGTGGGAGGCATGCTCTGGTCGGCGGTGGGAAGGGTGCGACGCCGGGAGATCCGTCCGGTGCGCTGCCCCGCCTGCGGACGAGCCGTCTCCCGGGCCTATCCCCGCTGCCCCGGCTGCGGGGAGCCGGTCGGCTGACCCTAGGCTCGGGCCATGAACCGTCTGGCCAACGAGACCAGTCCGTACCTGCAGCAGCACAAGGACAACCCTGTCGACTGGTATCCCTGGGGCGAGGAGGCGCTGGCCCGTGCCCGCGCCGAGGACAAGCCGATCCTCCTCTCGGTGGGCTACGCCGCGTGCCACTGGTGCCACGTCATGGCCCACGAGTCGTTCGAGGACCCGACCACCGCCGAGCTCATGAACGAGCTCTTCGTCAACGTGAAGGTCGACCGCGAGGAGCGCCCCGACGTCGACGCCATCTACATGGAAGCGGTGCAGGCGATGAGCGGCCACGGCGGGTGGCCGATGACGGTGTTCCTCACCCCTGACGGCGAGCCCTTCTTTGGCGGCACGTACTTCCCGCCTGAGCCGAAGATGAACATGCCGGCGTTCAGCCAGGTATGCCAGGCGGTGGCCGAGCTCTGGCGCGAGCGCCGGCCCGACGTCATGGCCCAGGCCAAGGGCATGGCCGAGGCGCTGGGCCGGGTCGTCAGCTCTCTGGCCCCGGCGGGCGGCGACCGTCCCGGCCTGGAGGCCGTCCGGGCCGCTCGCGACGCCCTCGCCGCCCGGTTCGACAACCAGTACGGGGGGTTCGGCCGGGCGCCCAAGTTCCCCCAGCCCGACCAGCTCGAGCTCCTCCTGCGCCATCACGTGCGCGAGGGCGACGACGTGTCACTGGCCCGGGTCACCATGACCCTCGACGCCATGGCCTCGGGAGGGATCTACGACCACCTGGGCGGTGGGTTCCACCGGTACTCGGTGGACGAGAGGTGGCTCGTCCCCCACTTCGAGAAGATGCTGTACGACCAGGCCCTCCTGGCCCGGGCCTACCTCCACGCCTGGCAGGTGACCGGTGAGGCCCGTTACCTGCAGGTGCTTTCGGAGACGGTCGACTACGTGCGGCGCGACCTGCGCCATCCCGAGGGCGGGTTCTTCTCCTCCGAGGACGCGGATTCCGAGGGCGTGGAAGGCAAGTTCTACGTGTGGTCGAAGGAGGAGCTGGAGTCGGTGGCCGGTGCCGACGCCGCCGACGCGGTGGCGTGGTGGGGCGTCACCGCTGCCGGCAACTTCGAGGGGGCCAACATCCTGCATCGGCCGGTGCGGGGCGACCTGGTCCGGCCCGAGTCGGTCGAGCGGGCCCGCCGGTCGCTGTTCGAGGCACGGGAGACGCGGGTGCGGCCCGGCCTCGACGACAAGGTGCTGACGGAGTGGAACGGCCTGTTCCTGGCCACGTTGGCCGAAGCGGCTGCGGCCACCGGTCGGGACGACTGGCTGGCCGACGCCCGCACCGCCGGGGAGTTCCTCCTGCACGCCCTGCGGCGGCCGGACGACGGGCGCTGGCTGCGGTCGTGGCAGGGGGGGCGAGCCCACCACCTGGCCTACGCGGGAGACCACGCCGCCATGGTCGACGCCTTCACTCGCCTGGCCGAGGCCACCGGCGAGGCCCGCTGGGTGGAGGCGGCGCGGGCCACCGTGGACGCCCTGCTCGGGCTGTTCTGGGACGACGCCAACGGCGGCCTGTTCACGACCGGCTCCGACGCCGAACAGCTCATCGCCCGGCAGAAGGACATCCTCGACAACGTCATCCCGTCGGCCAACGGGGCGGCCGCCGTCGCCCTGCACCGCCTCGGTGCGTTGGTGGGCGAGCCGCGGTACCACGAGCGGGCCGAGGCCATCATCGCCCTGGTGGCCGAGCCGCTCCGTCAGCATCCCGGCGCCTTCTGCCACCTGCTGGGAGCGGTGGAGCTCGGGGCCGAGCCCGTCGTCGAGGTGGCGGTCGTCGGCGACCGGCCCGACCTCGTCGGCGCCGTCCAGCGGCGCTGGCTCCCACAGGCCGTGCTGGCATGGGGCGAGCGCTACCCCTCGCCGCTGTTCGAGGGCAGGACGGACGGGCTCGCCTACGTCTGCCGCAACTACGCGTGCCAGAGGCCTACTGGCGACGTCGAGGAGCTCCTCGCCCAGCTCGCCGCCTGAGGCCCCGCCGCGGTGCCGCCGCCGCTCCTACCACCGGCCGCGGTGGACGACCTCGTCGAGGGGCCGTCTACCTCTGGCGATCGACGCCGACGGTTCGTCGGGTAGCGGGTAGCCGAGGGCGACCGCCCCCACGGGAGTCTGCTCGGCCGGCACGCCGAAGGCCGCTCGCAGGCCTTCGGGATCGGCGACGCCGAGGAATAGAGCGCCGAGGCCAGCGTCGACCGCGGTGAGAAGGAGGAGGAGGGCAGCGAAACCGGTGTCCACGTACCACCAGGGAACGGCGCCGATCTCGGTGAGGGCCTTGTCGGCCTCGGCGTAGCGGTCGCGGTAGGCCTGCTCGCTGGCCAGGCAGACGACGATCAGCGGGGCCCGCAGGACGCCGGGCCACCGGCGGCGGGCGCCGTCGTGGCCGCGTGGCGCCGACGCGTCCCAGAACCGCCTGGTCTGCTCGGCCCCCTCGAGGACGAGGAACGCCCAGCCCTGCGTGAACCCGGCCGAGGGCGCCCGCACCGCATTGTCGAGGAGGCGGTCGACGACCTCGGGTTCGACCGGGCGATCGTCGAAGTTGCGCACCATCCGCCGCCGCCGGACCACCTCTTGGAACTCCAGGATGCTCTCCTCCCCGGGCGGGGCCCCTGCCTCACCCGGACCGTGGGGGGATCCACCATATTCGTGGGCCAGCACGTCACGATGGCGTCCGTGCGTACTGCGGTACCCGTCCTCGTGGCCGTAGAGGGCGCCCAGCTGCGCATGCTGGTGCTGGCGGCGGAGGTCGGGGGTTGCGTCGGCGTCGACCTCGAGTCGGGTGCCTTCGTGCGGGCGACGTACAACCGGCGCGGGGGCAACGACGACCTGGCGCCCTTCGACGTCGCCGTCGGCGAGGTGGTCACCCCCGACATACCGCCCGACGTCTCCCGTCCGGAGACGGTGGCGCTGGCCCGCCCGCCTCAGCGCACCGGCGAGCTCTCGCCGAGGAGAGCCGAGCGCTACCTGGCGCCGCTCCACCATCCCAGCCGGGCGCCGCTCTTGGGGTTCCCCGGGCCCGCGGTGTCCTACTGGATGCTCGCCGGCGACCGGCCGTCGCTGACGCTGGTCGAGCTGGTGGCCGGTCCGCAGGTGCGCCGGGTGCGCGGGGGCTGGGAGTGCCGCTTCCCTTGGCACGGGAACCGCCACGCCTTACCGCTCACCGACACCCGGGTCACCGCCCTCTTGGAGGAGGTCGGCTGGCCGCGCTACTCGAGCCACGACCTCCACCGCCTCCTCGGCTACCGCACCCGCCGCCTCCTGGTGATGCTCACCCCACCCCGCCACGGCTACTGCTACAAGGTCGTGGCCGCCCTCCTGCCGGCGGGCTGACTCTGTCGACCACCCTCGCACCGTCGCGAGGGTCGCCGGCAGTCGTATGCTGACCGCTGAGGGCTACCGCCCTCGGGCAGGTGGTCCTCGCCGAGGAGGGCGTTGCTCGAGGAGGGGGTGCCATGTGCGCACAGGTCGGTGACCGCCTGACCGTCCGCAGCAGGCGGGTGGGTCAGTCGGCGCAGGAGGGGGAGATCGTCGAGGTCTCCAGCGGGGGCGCAGGTCGGGAGCGCTACCGCGTCCGGTGGAGCGACGGGCGGGAGTCGGTCGTCTTCCCCGGTTCGGATGCCACGATCGCTCCTGCCGGGGAGGACCGAGGCCCGGCGCTGGAGACTCGCACCGTCGCCGTCGACCTACGCCTCGAAGAGGACAGTGATCACTGCGAGGCAAGAGCGACGATGGCGACGGCGGCCGGGACGTTCGAGGGCATCGGGCGGGCGCGGCGGAACCCCGTCGATCCGGTCGTCCCGATGATCGGCGAGGAGCTGGCCATCGCCCGGTCGCTGGCTCACCTGGCCACGCAGCTCGAAGAGGCAGCGAACCGGGTGATCGCCACCCACGAGACGCGCCCCCTTCACCTCATTCCCTGACGATCCGCCGGCGGGGCAACCCGGCCCGTCGGCGGCGGGGACGGCTCAGCGCGTGCGGCGCATCCGGAACCGGCAACCGGCGCGGACCGGGTCACGGCGCACGAAACCCGTCAGCTCCAGACTCCCTTCCGCCGCCTCCAAGACGCCCTCGACCAACCCGCGGTGTATCTCACAAACCACGTCGGGCGCGGCGGACGCCGCCGCTTCGAACGGGCAGGAACCGGCGAACAGGTCGAGGGTCGAGCCCCGGCGGTCGAGGTGCGGCTCGAACCCCCAGCGGGCCATCTCCGCCTCGAGCAACTCGAGGGCTCTGGCCGGGGACCCCTCGGTGGCCACTCGGCGGCCGGCGGCGGCACCCACCTCGCGCGGCGACTCGTCGCTGTGCTGCAGACGAACCAGGAGCAGGGCAAGGTCCTCGTAGGGCCCGGGTACCCCCCACTTGCCGTGGGCCGAGGGGGCCAGCCGGTACTGGAGGGGCGGACGCCCAGGCCCCTTGGCGGGGGCTTGCTCCTCCACCAGGAGGCCGGCCTCGCACAGCTTGGCCAGATGCTGGCGGATGCCGTTGCGGTGGAGGCCGAGGTGGGCGGTGAGGTCGGCGACCCCGACCGGCGCCGCGCATCCGGCGACGTACCTGAAGATCTGGTGGCGGGTGGGATCGCCCAAAGCCCGGGCCTGCCGTTGGAGCGACAACCGCTCCGCCGCCGTGCCTTCCCTCACGACCTGCTCCTCACTCGGGCCGGCGCCTCAACCCGCCCGGATGAGGACCCCGCCTTCCGCCTGGGCAAAAGAAGGTAGCTCAATGCGGCTCGGCTGGAGTAATATAACCAGTAGTTACCGTTGAAACTGAGGTTTCGCCGTGGTGTTGCCGACAGCGGCAGCAAATGTCGTGCCTCGGCGCTGGCCCGCAGCTCCCGTCGCCCTCCGCCTGCCGTCGACTCGTTTCCGGCCGGGTCACGGGCCCTGCCGCCCGGGCTCCACGACGCCTTCCCCCACCCTTCCCGCCGCCGCGGCGCGCTCCGACTAGGAGGCCACATGTGCTTCAAGAACCTTCCGATCGAATTCGACGAGAGCGGCAAGGCCCACCTGCGTGAGGGGGTGGCTGATCCCTACGCGCTGACCGCCGCCGAGCCCAAGCGCTACGTGCGCCGCCGGGAGGGCCCGGGGGCCCAGCTGGCCGCCCCGCCCCGCCTGCGGGACTGGAACATCGACCCCATGACCCGGGTGGCCGGCGCCCTGGCCGTGCACACCGTGCTCGACTTGGAGAACC
>DASZJY010000028.1:0-8408 GCA_035947635.1 Acidimicrobiales bacterium
GGTTGACCAGCTTCGGCGGTCGGGCGACGACCCGTGAGGGCGACTTCCCAGCCAGGGCGGCCTGCACCCGTTCGGAGGACAGGGCCAGGCGCTTCATCTCGTCCTCGTCGACGTCGGCCGCCACCTGCAGGCGCTCGCGCACCTTGCCGTTCACCTGCACCACCATGGTCTCGGTCTGCACGGCGGCCAGGGCGGGATCGGCCATCGGCCAGGGCTCCATGTGGATGTGCCTGCCCTCGCCGTGGCGCCGCTCCCACAGCTCGGCGGTGATGTGGGGGACCATCGGCGCCAAGAGCAACAGCAGGGTGTCGATCGCCGATTCCAGGTCGGGACCGCGTGTGCCGGCCTGCACGTGCCTGTGCAGCAGCTTGGTGAACTCCATGCAGGCCGCTACCGCGGTGTTGTACGACCAGCGCTCGTACTCGTCGGTCACCCGGGCGATCAGGCGGTGTGTGGCCCGGCGCAGGTCGTCGTCGGCAATGGTGGCGGCGGCCTCCTCCGAGGCCGCCGCAACCTGCCCGGTGGCCAGGCGCCACACCCGGGCCAGGAAGCGCCCGCATCCCTCGATGACCTCATCGGTCTGCTCGCTCCAGTCGAAGTCGTCGGCGGGCGGGCCGACGAACAGGTGGAACAGGCGCAGGGCGTCGGCCCCGACGGTGTCGAAGTAGCGCGCCGGGTCGACCAGGTTGCCCCTGCTCTTCGACATCTTGGTGCCGCCCATGCGGATCATGCCCTGGGTGAACAGGCGGGCGAAGGGCTCCCGCAGGTCCTTGGGCGCGATGCCCAGGTCCGACAGCGCCTTGGTGAAGAACCGGGCGTACATCAGGTGGAGGATGGCGTGCTCGATGCCGCCGATGTACTGGTCGACGGGCAGCCAGTGGGCGGCCATGGCGGGGTCGAACGGCATCTCCGGGTGCCACGGGTCGGCGAAGCGCAGGAAGTACCACGAGGAGTCGACGAAGGTGTCCATGGTGTCGGTCTCGCGGGTGGCCGGCCCCCCGCACGTGGGACAGGTCGTGTTGAGGAAGCCCTCGTGGAACTTGAGCGGCGACTCGCCGGTGGGACGGAACTCCACGTCGTCGGGCGCCAGCACGGGCAGGTCGTTGTCGGGCACCGGCACGGCGCCGTGCTCGGGGCAGTACACGATCGGGATCGGGCAGCCCCAGAAGCGCTGGCGGGACAGCAGCCAGTCGCGCAGGCGGTAGTTCACCGCGCGCCGGCCCAGGCCCTGCTCCTCCAGCCACTCGATGGCCCGCGCCACCGCGTCGTCCTTCCACAGGCCGTCGAGCCACTCGCTGTTGATGGCGGGGCCGTCGCCCGTGTAGGCCTCACCCTCCCAGCCCTCGGGGGGCTGGACGGTTCGCACGATGGGCAGCCCGTAGGCGACGGCGAAGTCCCAGTCCCGCTGGTCCTCGCCGGGCACGGCCATGATGGCGCCGGTGCCGTAGCCCATGAGCACGTAGTCAGCGAGGTACACGGGTACCGGCTGGCGGTTGAACGGGTTCACGACGTACGAGCCGGTGAAGACGCCGCGCTTCTCCAGCGGCCCCTCGGCCGACTGGCGCTCGACCTCGGTCTCGGTCTGCACGCGTGCGGTGAAGGCCTCGACCTCCTGACGCTGCTCGTCGCTGGTCAGCTCGGGGACGAGAGGGTGCTCGGGGGCCAGGACCGCGTAGGTCATGCCGAACGACGTGTCCGGTCGAGTGGTGAAGACGCGCACGGCCAGGTCGGGACGGCCGTCGACGGGAAGGTCGAACTCCGCCCCCTCGGAGCGGCCGATCCAGTTGCGCTGCATGACCTTGACCCGCTCGGGCCAGTCCAGGTCGTCGAGGTCGTCGAGCAGCTGGTCGGCGTAGGCGGTGATGCGGAAGAACCACTGCTCGAGGTCGCGCTTGGTGACCACGTCGCCCGAGCGCTCGCACGTGCCGTCGGCGAGCACCTGCTCGTTGGCCAGCACCGTCTGGCACCCGGGGCACCAGTTCACCGGGGCCCGCCGCCGGTAAGCCAGGTCCGCTTCCAACAGGCGCAGGAAGATCCACTGCGTCCAGTGGATGTACTCGGGATCGTGGCTGCGCACCTCCCGGCGCCAGTCGTACATGGCGCCCAGGCGCTCGATCGACGCCTTGAGCTCGGCGATGCGGGCGTCGGTGAACGGGCGCGGGTGCACGCCCGTCTTGATGGCGGCGTTCTCGGCGGGCAGCCCGAAGGAGTCGAAGCCCATGGGCGACAGCACGGCGTGGCCACCCATGGTGCGGTGGCGCACGATCAGGTCGCCGAAGGTGTAATTGCGGACGTGGCCCTGGTGGGCGGGGCCGCTCGGATAGGGGTACATGCACAGCGTGTAGAACGGCGGCCGGGGGTCGTCGTTTTCCACCTCGTAGGTGCGGTCTTCGCGCCACCGGAGCTGCCATTTGCGCTCGACGGACTGGGCGTCGTACCCCTCGGCCATCGCCGCATCGTACCGGCGCGGCGGCGCGTGCCAGCCCGGATTTGGCCGAGAGGGCGGCTGCTAGGGTGAGCCCGAAGGGCCTGTAGCTCAGCCTGGTAGAGCGCCTGCATGGCATGCAGGAAGTCCGGGGTTCAAGTCCCCGCAGGTCCACGGCCCGCCCGCCGCGCGCGAAGAACTATGCGGGCCCCTGCGCCTGGGACTGTGTTGGCTGGCGATGCCGGAAGCGGCTATTTACCCTTCCCCATCACCAAGGCGATGATGATGCCCAGGACGACGAGCACGATCGGGACCAGGACGGCGGTTGTACCTTCGCTCACGGCCGAACTGTAACGCCACGCGAATCGGCGTGCGCGGACGAGCAGCGGCTTCAGCGGGCGTCGGGGGGGGCGGCCCAGGGAATGCGGACCCAGGCGAGGGCCGTCACCCCCGACCCGATCGCCACCAACCAGATGCCGGTGCCGTAGCTCGTACGGATCAAACCGGCCCCCTGCTCGGACGCCTCCGAGAACCGTGACCTGAGGTCGAGCACCTCGACCACGGTGAGGAGCAGGAGCCCGACGACGAGGGCGGCCATGGCGATCCGGTACCTGGCCGGCCGCTCAGGCGCCGACCGGTAGGCGTTGGCGGCGATGAGACCGACGCCGGCGGCCATGACCAGGAAGAAGACGCCGTCGCCGCCCTCCATGCCGGACGTCGAGACGGTGCCCACGAACGGCGCAGTCAGCTTCGCCCAGGGCAGGAAGGCGCCGAGCGCCACGATGCCGGCGCCGGCGATGGCGACGGCCGCCCCCTGCCGGCGCTTCCGCTCCACGGCCGTCCCGGCCGGGCGGATCGTCGAGTGCCGCTCCGAGCCCGCTGGCGCCCCGGGATCGTCTTGCTCGCCCGCCAAGCGTCGCCTCCTCCGAATCGGCCGTCGGCTGGCGGCCCGAGCCTACCGGGGGCGCCCCGCGCTCACCCCGGGGGGACGGGCCGGGGGAGGCTGTCGTGGGTCAGCTGGTAGACGGTGAGCCCGAGCCTGCACCGCGTCTCAACGGCTCGGAGCTCGGCTTCGATGACGCGGATGGCGGACTCGAAGTCGGGACCGACCTGGGCGGTGAGCGAGTCCTTCGCCCTGCCGGGAGGGAGCGCGTCGATCACCCGCCTGAGGGCAGCCTCCTGCTCTCGCAGCTGCGCCACCGCCTGGTCGTGGCGCGCCCTGGCGTCGGGCAGGTAGCGGTTCCGGCAGGTCTCGAGGTTGGCGAGGATGATGTCGAAGGCCCGTCGGTCCGCCTCGGCTACCTGCTCGGCCGACGGGTCGGGCCGTTGCTCGTCCGGCTCGGCCGTCTCACGGTCGTCCTGCTCCTCGGCGGTGTCGTCGCCGTCGTCGCCCGTGATGAGGGCACCGATCACCCCGGCGCCCAGGACCACTGCGATCATCAGGGCTAGGGCACCGGCCATGGCCGGGCTGGGCCGGTCGGTCATGAAAAGCATCGGTCGTCTCCTGCAGTCGTTCCCCGCTGAGAGACCGCCGGCAGGCGGTCGCGGTGCGGCCGGACGATGGTACTCACGCCCTCTCCGGACGCCCCTTCAGGCAGCCTCCCGACCGCCGCTCGACGGCGGTCGCGGCGGCCAATGAAAGCGCATGAGAACCTACAAAAACGGCCTGCGGCGAGATATGCTTCCGAGGATGGCCGATGACGAGATCCAATGGATGAGCACCGGCGAGGCGGCACGCCGGTTGGGGGTCACCGTCCGTACGCTCTACCGGCTGATCGACGAGGCGCAGCTCCCCGCCTACAAGTTCGGAAGGGTCATCCGCCTCCAGGAGACGGAGATCGATGCCTTCATCAAGGCGTCACGAATCGCTCCCGGGTCCCTCGAGCACCTCTATCCCGAGTCCAGGAAGGACACGTCGGAGACCGACGCCAAGCTCAGGTAGGCGGTCGCCGGCGGGTCCCCGTCGGTGTGCACGGAGATCACGTCGGCGCCCACCGTGCGGAGCTCACCGACGACGATGGCGGTGCCGGCGTGCACCTGCACCCGGGGGTAGTTGGCGGCGGCATGGGCCAGGACGTCGGCCAGGCTCACGGTCAGCGATCGGGAGGCGCGGTCATCGCGGCCGGTGAGGGCGCGCCGCCGGCCGTCCCCGGGCCCGCCGGTGCCCAGAGAGGCCACCGAGGCCACCGAGGCCACCGAGGCCAAGGCCACGATCGCGGTTCGTCCAGCGGGGCCGTGAAGGGCGACGAAGTCGGCCCCGACCGCCTCGACCACGCCTGCGTGCCGGCGGTTCGCCGTCGTGGTGACGACGACCCCGACCTGGCGCTCGGCCAGGTCGACGAGCAGCCCGGCGAAGGTCGCCTCCTCCTCGGCCTGACGGCGCAGCCAGCGCTCCCTGACCAGGGCGTCCACCGCGTCACGGGCCCGAGCCTCCGCAGCCCAGCGCTCGATCTCCTCGAACGGCGACAGGCCGGACCCGCCCTCGTCGTCCGCCATCGGCCGCAGGGTACCGGCCCGCCGGGTCGTCGGCCGGGGCCGCCCGCGACGGTCGTCGTCACCGCCAGTCCGACTGGGTACGGTGGCGGGTAGTGACCGAGCACGGCGAGCAGAGCCGCCGGGACCTGCCGTTCGCCCGCCGCCCGCAGGGGCCGGCGGCTCTTCTGCGCGAGCCGAGCGCAGGTCGCCGGGGAGCAGAGTGACCGAGCACGGCGAGCAGAGCCGCCGGGACCTGCCGTTCGCCCGCCGCCCGCAGGGGCCGGCGGCTCTTCGTCGCGAGCCGAGCGCAGCTCGCCAGGGGGGATAGTGAGCGACTGCGTGTTCTGCCGCATCGTCGCCGGTGACGTGCCGTCCGACCAGGTCGCCTCCTCGGAGCACACCGTCGCCTTCCGGGACATCAACCCGGCGATGCCCAGGCACGTCCTCGTGGTGCCGCGCGAGCACATCGAGTCGGCCGCCACCTTGGAGCCGGCGCACGCCGACGTCCTCTCCGAGATGTTCCAAACGGCGCGACAGGTCGCCGAGGCCGAGGGGCTGGCCGAGCGCGGTTACCGCCTTGTCCTCAACGTTGGCGAGGACGCTCTGAACTCGGTCGCCCACCTCCACATGCACGTCCTCGGCGGCCGGCCCATGAGTTGGCCGCCCGGCTGACAGCCACCCGGTACCCTGGCCCCACCACACGTGTCCACCACCCAGGTCAAGGTCCTCGTTCCCGACAACCGCCTGATGATCGGGCTGCTCGGTCATCGCGACGAGCTGCTCCGCCTCGTCGAGGCGGCATTCGACCATAACGAGATACTCGTGCGGGGCAACGAGATCACTATCAGCGGCGACGACGCCGGAAGGATCAGCCACCTCTTCGACGAGCTGTTGCTCCTGCTGCGCCAGGGGCACGGGCTGGAGCCATCCGACGTCGTGCGCACCATCGACATGGTGAAGGCGGACGAGAGCCCCTCGGCGGTGATGGCGGCCGAGGTCCTGCGGTCGGCGCGGGGCCGCACCGTGCGGCCCAAGACGAGCGGGCAGCGGCGCTACGTCGACGCCATCGCCAGCAACGTCGTCACCTTCGGCATCGGACCGGCGGGCACCGGCAAGTCCTATCTCGCCGTCGCCCTGGCCGTGCAGGCCCTGCAGGCCCGCTCGGTGAGCCGCATCATCCTCACCCGCCCGGCGGTGGAGGCGGGCGAGCGCCTGGGCTTCCTCCCGGGCGACGTCCTCGCCAAGGTCGACCCCTACCTGCGCCCCCTCTACGACGCCCTCTACGACATGCTCGGGCCGGAGGGGGCCAAGCGACTGCTCGAAGGCGACACCATCGAGGTGGCGCCTCTCGCGTACATGCGGGGGCGGACGCTGAACGACAGCTTCCTCATCCTCGACGAGGCCCAGAACACCACCCCCGAGCAGATGAAGATGTTCCTCACCCGCATCGGCTTCGGGTCGAAGGCGGTCGTCACCGGCGACGTCACCCAGGTCGACCTGGCGGCGGGCCGCAGCGGGCTGGTCGGCCTGGAGCCGGTGCTCACCGGCATCGACGGCGTCGCCTTCGTGCACCTGAGCTCGCGCGACGTCGTACGCCACCGCATCGTCCAGGACATCGTCGACGCCTACGACCGGGCAAAGCCGTGACCGAGCAGGCAGGGGCGTACCGGCCGCGAGCCAAGACCGAGGGGCGACAGTGACCACCCGCAACCAGGTCGACGTGTTCGCCGCCGACGAGCAGTCCGACGAGCCCGTCGACACCGGCCGCTGGGCGCGTCTGGCCGGCAACGTGCTCGAGGCCGAGGGCGTGCGCGGCGACGCCGAGGTGTCGCTCCTGTTCGTCGACGAGACGGCCATGGCCGAGCTGAACAAGCGCTTTCTCGGTCGCGACGGCCCCACCGACGTCCTCGCCTTCCCGATCGACGAGGACGTCTACGAGGGCGCCCGCTCGGCCGACTCGCTGGGGCCCGGCCCCGGTGTCGACCCCGAGCTGACCGAGCTGCCCACCATCTTGGGCGACGTCGTGCTGTGCCCGGTCGTCGCCCGGCGCAACGCGCCGAACCACGCCGGCACGTACGACGACGAGCTGGCGCTCCTCGTCGTGCACGGCATCCTGCACCTGATCGGCATGGACCATGCCAACAGCGAAGAGGCGGCAGTCATGGAGCGGCGGGAACAGGTCCTGCTCGACCGCTTCCACCGGTCATGAGCGGCAGCGAGTGGGCCATGGTCACGGCGATCGTCGCCCTCATCATGGCCGCCGCATTCCTCGCCATGGCCGAGACCAGCCTCACCCGCATCAACCGGGTGAAGGCGATCAGCCTGGTCGAGGAAGACCGGCGCGGCTCGCCCGCCCTCCTCCGCCTCGTCGAACACCCCGAGCAGTTCCTCACGCCCGTGCTGCTGCTCGTGCTGCTCTGCCACCTGACTGCCGCCACCCTCGTCGGCATCGTGTCGGAGCGGAAGTTCGGCGCGGTCGGCGTGATCGTCGCCACCGCCTTCGAGGTGGTGATCATCTTCGTCACCGCCGAGGCCGTCCCCAAGACGTTCGCCGTGCAGCACCCCGACCGCACCTCGCTCCTCGTGGCGCCCGTCGTCTCGATGATCGTGCGGTTCCCGCCCATCCGCCTGATCTCACGGAGCCTCATCTGGCTGTCCAACGTCATCGTCCCCGGGAAGGGCCTCAAGGAGGGGCCTTTCGTCTCGGAGGAGGAGCTGCTGGCCATGGCCGACGTGGCTGTGGAGGAGGACGTGATCGAGCGGGAGGAGCGCCAGCTCATCCACTCGATCATCGAGTTCGGCGACACCGTCGTCCGCGAGGTCATGATCCCGCGTCCCGACATGGTCGCCGTCGAGTCCCGCGCGTCCACCTCCGACGTCATGGAGGTGGTGATGTCGGCCGGCCGGAGTCGCATCCCCGTCTACGAGCAGGGGATCGACGACATCGCCGGCATCGTCTACGCCAAGGACCTCATGCGGGCGATGCGCGACGGGAAGGGCGACGAGCAGGTGCGCAACCTCGTCCGTCCGGCCCGGTTCGTCCCCGAGACCAAGCGGGTGGCCGAGCTTCTGCCCGAGATGCAGAAGGAGAAGGCCCACATGGCCATCGTCGTCGACGAGTACGGCGGGACGGCGGGGCTGGTCACCCTTGAAGACCTCATCGAGGAGCTCGTCGGCGAGATCGTCGACGAGTACGACGTGGAGGAGTCCCCGGTCGAGCCCCTTCCCAACGGCGATGTCAGGGTCAACGCCCGCATGCCGATCGACGAGCTCAACGAGCTGCTCCAGGTCGAGTTCCCCGAGGGCGACTACGACACCGTCGGCGGGCTCGTCTACAACCTGCTGGGCCACGTGCCCACCGAGGGCGAGACGGTCGACTACGACGGCCACTCCCTCCGGGCCGAGAAGGTCCAAGGACGCCGCATCGGGCGGGTCCGCATCACCAAGCCCGCTCCGCCGCCCGCCGAGGGCTAGATGACCGTTGATGTGCTCCGGTCGGGCCTGCGGC
>DASZJY010000029.1:0-2318 GCA_035947635.1 Acidimicrobiales bacterium
CCGCCTGCAGCGGCTCGAGTGCCGCATCCTCCTGCACGACCACCTGCGTCCTCAGGTGGCCGCCGCCGCCAACTTCGTCTTCGGCGCGCGCAAGTACGAGCTCATGGCCCGGTCTCGGCTCCTCTTGAACATCCACCGGGAGGACGACCCCTACTTCGAGTGGCACCGGGCGCTGGGGGCGCTGGCCAACGGGTGCGTCCTCCTCACCGAGACGGCAACCGGGTACGAGCCCCTCGACCCGTTCCGCCACTTCGTGATGGCGGAGCCCGACGCCCTGGCCGACCATGTCACCGCCCTGTGCGCCGACGACACCGTCGTCGCCCGCCTCCGACAGGACTCCTACGAGTTCGCTCGGACGGAGCTGGACTTCGTGTCGTGGCTCGGCCAGCAGCTCCCGATGTTCGAGGAGTGGACGGACGGTGCGCCAACGTCGTTGCCGGCGTCCGTCGTCGACCGGCTGAACCAGGAGTTCCACCTAGCCGTCGACTCCTGGGCGTCGGGCGCCGTCCCCGCACCGGTCGGCGTTGAGGACGCGGCGGCCACGGGCACCCGCAGGATGCTGAAGCGCCAGGTGCTGTCCCAGCTCGCCCTGCGGCGACGGGTCGAGAGCCTCGAGTGCCGGCTCGAGCACGGGACCGACCAGCGGGTGTCCACGACGATCTCACCCGCGTACCGCCGGCTCGAGCCCGACGTCTCCGTGGTCATCCCCTTGTACAACTACGAGGAGACCGTGGCCGAAGCCATCGGATCCGTCTTCCGTTCGCGAGAGGTGGTCCCCGAGGTCGTCGTCGTCGAGGACCACTCGCACGACCGGTCGCGGGAGGTCGTCGAGAGGTTCGTCCTCGACCACCCCGAGCTCCCGCTCAAGCTCGTGGCCCTCGACGTGAACGTCGGCCTTCCCAGCGCCCGCAACCTCGGGTTCGAGGAGGCGCGGTCGGAGAAGGTCTTCCTGCTCGACGCCGACAACGCCGTCTACCCGCGCGCCCTGCGCAAGCTCAGCGACGCCGTCGACAGCTCAGGGGCGGCGTTCAGCTACTCCATGATCGAGTGTTTCGGCGACGGGAGGCGCCTTCTCAGCGTCTTCCCGTGGGACGTCGAGCGGCTGCGGCGGCAGCCCTACATCGACGCCATGAGCATGGTGCGCAAGGACGTGTGGAAGGCGGTGGGGGGGTTCCGCTCCGACGTCGAGACGCTGTACGGGTGGGAGGACTACGTCTTCTGGCTCAGTCTGGCCGAGGCCGGGCACGAGGGCCGCCTGGTGCCCGAGATCCTCTGCCGCTACCGCCTGCATGGGAGGTCGATGATCAACGTCACCAACCTCGACATCGTCGAGGTGTGGGACGAGCTGCGCGCCATGTTCGGCCTCGGCCCCCTGGAGCCACTGAAGTGGACGACGTGAACGACGCCGACGTGCTGCGGGAGAACCTGCGGTTGCAGGCCGAGGTGGCCGCCGCCCAAGAGGAGCTCGCCGAGGCCAACGGTGCCCTCGCCAACCTGGAGGCCCGTCTGCTCGAAGCCGAACGTGCGGCGTTGGAGGCGGGCCGCCTCGGTGAGGCTGTCGCCCGCTTGGAGGCGGCGGTGGCCGACGCCGGGGCGCAGCGGGCCCGGGTCGAGGAGGAGCTGGCCGAGGAGCGGCGCCGAGTCGCAGCCCTGGAGGCCTCGGTGGAAGCGGCTCGCGACGGCACCGACGATCCGCCCCCAGCAGGCGCGTTCCGCGAGCTGTACCGGAGGGTTGTCCGCCACGGACCACCTTCCGGAACGGGTCGTCCTGAGTGACCGGGCGGTCGGAGGCGGTGGCCGCGAGGGAGCCGTTCGACCTGCCCCCTCTCTCCCTCGCCAACCGGGTGGGCGACCTCGGGGGAGGCGACGACCAGTACCTCCGTTATCTCGAGATCGGCGGGCGCCTCCGCCAGGCCGTCATCCGGACGCTCCCGGCCGACTGGTCGTTCGACGGAAGACGGGTCCTCGACTTCGGGGCCGGCGCCGGCCGGATGCTGCGCCACTTCGGAGCGGAGGCGGAGGTGGCGGAGTTCTGGGGCTGCGACCTCGACGGGCCCAGCGTCGAGTGGATGAAGCGGCACCTCGAGCCCCCGTTCGTGATCTTCGCCAACGACGAGGAGCCACCGCTCGCCGTCGACCCCGGGTTCTTCGACCTGGTCGTCGCCGTGTCCGTCTTCACCCACCTCACCACCACCTGGTCGTCGTGGCTGGCCGAGCTGCACCGCGTCCTCCGCCCCGACGGGCTCCTGCTGGCGACGTTCATGGGGAAGGGGATGTCGATGTGGGTGGCAGGCGAGCCGTGGGACGACCGGTGGGTC
>DASZJY010000030.1:0-1710 GCA_035947635.1 Acidimicrobiales bacterium
CCTGCGTCGCCGCCGGCGCCCGCCCCGAGGACGTGTGGGCGGACCCGGCCGGGCGACGCTGCCTCCTCGAGCGCCATCCCTTCCTCGCCGAGGTGGCCGACGAGGAGGCGGGGTCGGACTTCAGCCCGCTCGGGATCGTCCACGGCGCCGCCCGGGCCAAGGTCCTCGGCGTCCGGGTGCTCATCGATGCCACGTGGATCGGGCGATGGCAGATGGGGACCCAAGTCCAGACGGTCGCCCTCGTCGACGCCCTGTCCCGGCGACCCGACGTGCAGTCGGTGACCGTCGCCCTCAACGCCGAGCTTCCCCCGACCGTCGATCCCCTCCTGGCCAACCCCAAGGTCGTGCCCCGGGCCGCGCCTTTCGGGGACCTCTCCGAGTTCGCCGGCGTCGACGTGGTCCACCGCCCGTTCCAGCCCGACGGCCCCCTCCCGGCCCGGCAGTGGCGGAAGGTCGGGGCGCGCACGGTGCTCACCGTGCTCGACCTGATCGGCTTCCACGTCGGTGCCTACCACCCCGACGGCGAGCACTGGGCCGGCTTCCGCCGGAACGTGCGCATCGCCACCGCAATGGTCGACGGGGTCGTGGTGCCCGCCGCCGACGTGGCCCGCCACGTGGGCCGGGAGTACCTGTCCGTCGAGCCCCGTCGCCTGTTCGTGGTGGGCCTGGGCACCGACCACCTCCGCGGCGACGAGCCCGAGGCGCCGCCCGCTGCCCTCCTCGAGAAGGGTGTGATCGACGAGCCGTTCCTCCTGGTGCTCGGGGCCGACTACGCCCACAAGAACCGCGACCTGGCGGTGGCCGCCTTCGCCGAGCTCCGCCACCGGGGCTTCGACGGGCGCCTCGTGCTCGCCGGTCCCAGCATCCCGTTGGGGTCGTCGCAGATCCCAGAGACACGGGCGATGGCAGCTGCCGGCCTCCAGGCGGGCGACGCCGTCGTGGCCCTCCCCGACGTCGACGGCGAGGAACGCAACTGGCTGCTGCGGCACGCCTCGATGGTCCTCTATCCGACCTCGGCCGAGGGCTTCGGCTTCATCCCCTACGAGGCAGCCCGCTTCGGGACGCCGACCGTGCTCGTCCCCGTTGGTCCCCTGGAGACGGTTGCCGCCGGCCTCCCGGTGCTGGCCGAGGACTGGAGCGCCTCCGCACTGGCCGACGCCGCTGAGCGCCTCCTCGCCGATCCCGCTCTGGCCGACGCCCAGGTGCGCTCGGCGTTGTCGAGCGGTGAGGCCCAGACCTGGGAGGCCACCGCCGCCCGCCTGGTCGAGGTCTACCGCACCGTCCTCGCCCTCCCGCCGGTGGCCGCCTGACGCCCCCCGGCCGGCTCACCGGGGGACGGCCCGGATGGTGATCTCGGCGGTGCCGCCCACGACGGTCGTGACCCTGGCGCACGTGGGCTGGGCGGCGTCGACAGCCGGGACGACGTGGACCACGACCTCCCGGTTCGCCTCGCGCAGCCCGAGGGTCGCCGCCTCCCGACGGGCCAGCTCGGCCGCCTGGTCGACGCTGAGGCACCGGGCCTGCGGGCCCTCGACCAGCTGTCGGTTGAGCCGGTGGGCGAGCTCGACGACGGGAAGGCCCCGAGGAGGCGGCCCACCCAGGCCGGCGACGATCTCCACCTGCTTGCGCTCCGGGTGGATGATCGCCGTCGTGTACGACGCAGGGGGACACTCGCCTCCGGTGACGGCGCCGTCGTCGAGGGGCCGGGCG
>DASZJY010000031.1:0-2257 GCA_035947635.1 Acidimicrobiales bacterium
TACTGCCGAGCGGGCTCCTCGGCCTGCTCGTCGGCCTCGCCGCCGGCCTGGTCGCCGGCATGGTCGCCGCTGTCATCGTCATCGCCCTCGCCGCCCGCTCCTCCCTCCAGCCCGTCCCGATTCCCGCCCGCGTGCGTCCCCGGGGGTCGGAGCGACGCCGCGTGTGATGGCGGGCGGCGACGGGCTCTTCAACGACCTGCCCGAGGGCCGCTTTCTCCGCGACAGCCGGCTCGGCAGGGTGCTTCATCGGGGCACCGTCTCCTACCGGGAGGCCCGGGCCACCGACAGCCTCCACCTGGTCGTCAAGGGCGACCAGGTGCTCGCGCATCTCGACCGCATCGCCCCTCTGGCCCTCGATCACCGAGGCCGCCGCTGGCGCTACGCCCCCGTGCGGGTGCTGGCCCACAACCTCGCCGCCCTGGCCGGAGAGGTGGGCGAGCTGCTGACCGGGCGCCCGCACGCCCGCCACCAGCTGACCTGTGAGCGGGTGTGGGTCGACGGCGACGACCTCCAGGGCCACGGGGATGGCGACGACGAGGGCGAGGAGCGGCTGCCGTTCAACATTGCCGACGAGGCCGTCCACCTCCTCGACTCCGATTACGAGCCATGGAGCATCCACCTCGAGCTCCGGCTGACCGGCCGTGTCGACGAAGCGCGGCTGCGCCGGGCCGTCTCGACCGCCCTCGCCCGCCATCCGATGGCGCGCGCCCGCAAGGCCCCGTGGCGCTGGCGCGACCACCAGTACTGCTGGGACGTGGCGGCAGCTCCCGACGTCGATCCGGTGCGGGTCGTGGAGTGCCCCGACGACCGGGCCCTCGCTCAGGCACGGGCAGACCTCCAGAGCCTGTCCGTGCCCCTCACCGAGGCACCGCCGCTGCGCCTGCGCCTCGCCCGCCACCCGGACGGCGACGTCGTCATGCTGAACGCCAACCATGCCGCCACCGACGGCTTCGGGGCGCTCCGGTTCCTGCGGTCGGTGGCCCGCGCCTACGCCGGCGACCACGATGCCGTCCCCCGCCTCGACCTGGTGGCGGCCCGCAACCTCACCGTCGGGCTGGCCGCGCCTGACCTGGCGACGTCGCTCCGCCGACGGGCGGCCCTGCTGGAGAAGCTGCGCGATGTCGTCGTGGCCCCTGCCCGCCTGGCTCCCGTCGGAGCCGACGACCGCCCCGGCTACGGCTTCCACCTCCGTTCCTTGAGCCGGGCCGAGACGGATGCGCTCGTCGAGCTGCGCCATCCCGGCACCGTGAACGACCTGCTGCTGGCCGCTCTGAACCTGGCCATCGCCAGCTGGAACGCCGACCACGGCGCCGGTTGCGGACGGGTGAGCGTGCTCGTCCCCGCCAACCTCCGTCCCGGTGCGTGGCGGGAGGAGGTCGTCGGCAACTTCACCCTCATGGCCCGGGTCTCGACCGGCCGCCGCCATCGCCGGTCGCCTGGGCGCGCCCTCGCCGCCATCACCGCCCAGACGCGCCGCAAGAAGCGCACCGGGATGGGCACCGCTCTGGTCGAGCTCCTGGGCGCGTCGCCGCTGCTGCCGGTGTGGGCCAAGCAGGGCCTCTCCCGCCTGATCACCCTCACCGGCAACCGCCTGGTCGACACGGCCATCCTGTCCAACCTCGGCAGGGTCGACGAGCCCCTCGACTTCGGGCCCGACGGAGGCCACAGCACCGACGTCCACTTCACCGCGCCCGGGCGCATGCCCTGCGGGCTGTCGGTCGGCGCGGTGACGGCGGGCGGGCGCCTGCACCTGGCCTTCCGCTACCGCCACGCTCTGTTCGGCGAGGACGAGGCCCGCCGTTTCGCCGACCGTTTCGTCGCTGAGCTCGAGCGGGTGTTGGCCGCCGCAGCCATCCGGTAGGCAGCGTCTTTGGTCACCGAGGCCCGAGCAGGCTGCCGCCGCCTTTAATCGCCTGAGGTGACGGGCTCGCCCTCGTAGGTCCAGTCGGGTCGCTTGCGGCGCTGGCGCTCGTCGTAGACCACCTGGCCGTCGGCGAGGTCGACGATCTTGGGCACGACGAGGTCGCCACGGGGCGCCGGGCAGTTCCCTTCGAGGTGGGCGGCGAACTCGTCGGAGAACGCCCGCAGGATGCTCGACACGACCAGCTGCTCCTCGACGGGGAGGTAGCAGCGGTTGCCGTCGGTGACCCTGGGGAGACGCGCACCGATCAGGGCGATGTCGCGGTCAGTGCCGGCGCAGGCCTCGATGGCGTCGAGCCGGTCGGTGATCTCCCCCGTCCCAGCTTGCACGCCTGGC
>DASZJY010000032.1:0-8448 GCA_035947635.1 Acidimicrobiales bacterium
CCGGCGCCGGCGAAGGACAACAGGCCCTCGCCGGTGGGCACGTGGGCCGGGAAGCCGGTGTCCTGGGCCACCACCGGGCGGCCCGACGCCAGGTAGCAGGCGCTGCGGTCGCTGAACCACCCCGAGCGGGACACCACGTAGCCGGACTTGGCCAATCCGAACTCGGCGTGCGACGCCTGGACGAAGTCCCGGTAGTCGTCGGGCGTCCCCGCGACCACAGCGGGGTCGACCAGCTCCCACCGGTTGGCCCGCAAGAGCGCCAGGTCGCGCTCCTCGTCGGGGTGGATGGCCAGGGCGAGGAGGAAGCGCTGCCCCGTCCGGACGGGGAGGTCGGAAAGGGGGCGGAAGGAGTGGGCCTTCTGGCCGTAGAGGACGGAGCCGTGGCTGATCGAGCCGTAGCCGCGGAAGTTGCCGACGGTGGTGAGGGCCGCGAAGCGCTCCTCCTCGGCGAACGGCCACTGGTCGAGCACGACCGGAGGGAGGGTGGTGATCCACCGGTGGCCGCAAGTGGGCACGCGGCAGCCGTCCGTCCCCAGCGAGAGCCCGACGGTGACGAAGTGGGTGTGGCCGTCGAAGTGCATGTCGATGCCCTCGACGTCGTGCCAGAGCTGGTTGAAGGCGGGGTCGAGGTCGAGATAGGCGCGCACGGGCACCGCCGCGAGCAGCGCCTCGTCGGCGAGCATCCCCGACACGTTCAAGAGGACGTCGGCCTCGTCGGCCCTCTGCTGCAGGCGGGACCGGTCGAGGCCGGCGGTGGCGCCGGAGCGGGAGTCGAGCAGGGCCCAGTCGTCACCGAGGCCTACTGCGCTCATGACCTTCTCGCAGTACGCCGCCATGGTGGAGTCGGCGAGAGCTCGGCCGCCGGGCCCGTGGTCGACGGGCTCGACCAGCGTCACCCGGTGACCGAGCCGGCGCAGCCCGAGGAGGTACTGGAGCACCGCCCACGTCGCCCCGCCCTGGCCGGGCACGCCCGCCACCATGCCGCTGACGACGACGCCGAGGCTCATCGCCCGTCTTTGGCCATGAGGGAGAGGAGGATGTCGAACGCCACGCCGTCCTTGACCCCGCCAATCGTCTCCTCGGTCTCGACCCGGTAACCGGCGTTGGCGAAGAGGTCGCGGTAGGTGTCGATGAGCCACCTGCTCATGAGGCCGTTGTCGGCGCCGTAGGTGTTCACGAGCAGCAGCCGGCCGCCGGGCGTCGTCGCCTGGTGGAGGGCGTGGGCCAGCCATCCCACGTCGAAGAGGGGGTAGAGCCACCCGAGGTAGTAGGCCGTCTCGGCCAGGACGACGAGGTCCCACGGACCGCCCGCCTCGGCGTCGAGCTCCATGATGTCGCCGACCTTCAGCTCGACGTGAGGCAGGTGGGCCAGCGCCTCGCGGGCGCGGGACACGGCGCTCGGTGCCACGTCGATCCCCATCAGCAGGTCACACAGCGGCGCCAGGTGGCGGGTGAACGAGCCCGCGCCGCAGCCGAGCTCCAGCGCCCGGCGGTAGCGGCAGCCGGCGAGGAGGGCCAGCTGGCGGGCGTACCGGCGCTGGTCGAGCTCGGACGTCTCGAGGTCCCAGTGGTCGCCCTCGGTCCAGAGGCCCTCGAAGAACTCTCGAGTCGTGCGGGCAGCGGCGGCACGGTCGTCAGGGCGCAACGCCGACCTCCTCGCACATCCGGGCCAGCACGCGATCGGACGCGAACCACTCCTCAGCCAGGGCCCGCGCCGCCGCGCAGTGGTGCTGGTAGTCGTCGGCGATCGCCCGGGCGCCGGCGACCGCCTCGTCGAGGGTCGAGAAGGCGAGCAGGCCGTCGCCCACCGGGTAGGTGCGAGTGAAGCCGGTGTCCTGCACGAGAGCGGGCCGTCCTGAGGCCAGGTAGCGCACGGTGCGGTCACTGAACCATCCGCTGCCCGTGTGCACGTACACGCCCTGGGCGACCGAGAACTCCGCTCCCGAGCGCTGCACGTAGCGGCGGAACTCGGCGGGGGTGCCCGCCGCCGCGCCCGGATCGACCAGCCGCCATCCGTGCTCTTCGAGGGCGGCGCGGTCTTTGGCGTCGGCCGGGTGGATGTCGAGGGCCAGCTCGAACTCGGCCGGCACGCGCAACGGGAGGGGCAGCAGCCGCCGGAGCTCGTGGGCCTTGACGCCGTACGTCCGCCCGCCGTGCTCGAGGGGGCCGTAGGGGCCGCGCCAGCTCGCCACCGTCGTGAACCGGTGGGGGTGGACCGGTCGGCCGGCGGGCCACAGGTCGAGCACCACCGGCTGGCGGATGGGACGCCACGGCACGCCGTTGGTGGGGACGAGGCAGCCGGCGTTGCCCACGTTCTCGCCGACCGTGAACCAGAAGTCGTGGCCGCCTACGCCGCTGTCCGACGTCCCCGAGGACTGCCAGATCTGGGTGAACCCGGGGTCGAGGTCGACGTAGACGCGGGCACCCACTCGATCCTTCACCTGGGGGAGGGTGAGGTGGCCGCTGATGTTCACGAGCAGGGCGGTCTCGGCCGCCAGCTCGCCCAGCTCGGCCGTGCTCAGGCCCCGCAGCGGCGCGCCGTTCGGCGACAGGAGGGTGCAGCAGAGGCCCAACCCGAACTCGTCCATGACCGAACCGAAGTAGGCGGCGGCGCCGGGTGGGCAGCGGGGCGCGAGCTGCTCGACGAAGTGGACGTCGAAGCCGAGGCGCCGCAGGCCCAGGGCCCAGCTCAGCCGGGTCCAGGCGGCACCGCCGTTGCCGGCCTTGTTGGCCAGCGCGCCGCTGACGATGGCGAGGGTCATCGGCCGCCGGTCAGGGACACGACCACGCAACCACCGGCGGGGCTCGGGTCGACCCGGTAGGTCGACTCCAGGTGCATCCGCAGCCCCCGGTAGTGCTCCAGCCACCAGCGGGCGGTCGGCGGGAAGACGAGGTACTCGGCGCCGCCGGCGCGCAGGTCCTCCAGGTGGCTGATGGCCTCGCCGCTGTCGGCCGGGTAGAAGCCGGCGTAGCCGCCTTCCTCGTCCTGGGGGAAGTGGGAGGCGCGCCACCGCTCGAAGGCCACGAGCCCGTCGTCGCCGCGGCTCACGACGAGCACGGTGGCCTCGGCAGGCACCTGCGTGGTCAGCGCCTCGAGCACCCGGTCGGCGTCGCCGTCGGGACGAGCGGCGCCGTTCTCGCCAAAGCTGTCGGCCGCCGGGGCCACGTCGGACGCCCCGGGGGCCAGTATCGACCGGTAGAGGCGGTCGAACCGCCGGTGCTGCTCCTCGAAGCTGAACATGGCGGCGCGGCGCCGGCCGTTCGCCCCCATGAGGCGCCTGAGGGTCGGCGAGCCGGCCAGTTCACGCAGCGCCTGCGTGGCCGCCGCCGGGTCGCGTCGGCGCACGACGATCCCCGTCTCACCATGGGCGACGTTCTCGCGGAGGCCGTCGGCGTCGGTGCAGACCACCGGCAGCCCCGTCGCCTGGGCCTCGAGGGCGGCGACGCAGAAGCCCTCCGACACCGCGTTGTGCAACAGGACGTCGGCCCAAAGCAGCGCTTCGTTCACCTCGTCGCCCCGCCGGGCGCCCTCGAGGCGGACGACGTCGCCCAGGCCCAGGTCGTCGATGGTGTAGACGACGGCCTCGCGGTGCTCGCCGTCGCCGACCACCCGGTACTCGCACCGCACGCCGGCGTCTACC
Source organism: Acidimicrobiales bacterium (assembly GCA_035947635.1). Classification (GTDB taxonomy): domain Bacteria; phylum Actinomycetota; class Acidimicrobiia; order Acidimicrobiales; family AC-14; genus DASZJY01. Next base: position 3,642 of record DASZJY010000032.1, read on the forward strand.
AGCAAGCGGACGGCCTCGAGCCCGAACTCGTACCCCTTCTTCCAGTGCAGCCGGCCCACGCTCAGGACCCGCAGAGGCCGCTCGGGCGTGCCCACCACCGGCGCGTACTCGCGACCCTCGGGCGTGAAGGCGTCGAGGTCGACGGCGTCGTGGATGATCTCGTGGCGCTTGTCGGCAGGGCACCCGCGGCGTCGGGCCCGCTGCCACAGGTCGGTGCTCACCACGTGGACGGCGTCGGCGTGCTCCCACACCTCGTCGTAGCAGTGTGGGTTCTCGGCTCGGAAGTAGTTGAGGTCGTACCCCCGGAAAGTGACGAGCTGCCTGGCGCCCGTGCGCGCCACCGCGTCCGTGCGCCCGACGGCGACGGCCCCGAACTCGAAGTGGACGAGGTCGGCGCGGAGCCCGGCGACGGTGGTTTCGAAGTCGCGCGTCGGGTGCACCCGCGCACGCAGCTCGTCGTCGTCTCGCAGCTCGGGATAGAAGTCCCACTGGGCGGGGTCGCTGCTGGGACAGACCACGTGCATGTCCCATCCCAGCTCCAGGAGGCCGAGGAGCTGGCGGACGATGAAGGTCTCCGAGAACTTCGGGAACTGGTTTGTGGCGAGGACCACTCTCACCGCGGGCTCCTTCCGCTCGGCGCCATCGCGGCGTCGACCCGTTCGAGGGCGAGGGCCAGGGCGTCCGGCCCGGACGCCGCGACCGGATCGAGGGCGTAGACGACGCAGACGTCCGGGCGGTGGGTGACCAGCCGGTAGCGCTCGTCCAGATGGCGCTGGAACTCCCGGTAGTGGTCGAGCCACCAGAACGCGGTGCTGGGGATCACGAGGAACTGGGCGCCCCCCCTCCTCAGCGCCTCCAGGCGGGCGATGGCATCGGCGCTGTCGGCCGGGTGGTACCCGAGATAGTGCCCGTCGTCGCCTTGGGGGAAGTGGCCGGCGGAGCGCCCGTCCACGTCGAGCAGCCGGTCGTCGCCCCGGCTCACGACCAGGGCGCGGCTCCCCGCCGGCAAGACGGTCTCCATGGTGTCCTTCACCCTTGCCACCAGCGTCCGGATGTCGGAGGGCGACGGAGGGTGGCTGGGCTGCTCCAGGGCGGCCCGCTCGAGGTCCTCGATGAGCGCAGGGTCGGGCGGGTAGCACGGCGGCGGCGCGTCGAGCAGAGCCCGGCTCAGCGCCTCGGCCTCCTCACGGAAGGGCAGGGCGACCGGCGCCGCGCTCTCATCCTCGCCCTCGCCTGGCGGGTCCACGTCGGCGGTGACACCGTCGAGGGGACGAAGGCACACGGGGTCCCACTCCTCGCCCACGAAGTCGAGGCAACGGCGCAGGGTCTGCTCGGGCTCGGCGACGAGGTCGCGATGGAGGACGCGGAGGACGGTGCCGGAGCCGAGCGCCCGCTCGGCGGCGAGGCCGGCGCGCACGGTCGAGACCCAGTGCTCGTACGCCTTGTGCTCGCGGTGGTAGCCGCGGAAGAGCTTTGAGATGTCCTTGTCGAGGAGCAGGCGGACGACCGCCGAGGCGTCGCGCACGACGTGGATGAAGAGGGCGTCGCGGAACAGCCAGCGCAGGGCGAAGACCTCGAAGGCGTGGCCCGGTGTGGGGTCCACCAGCCGCACGCCGCCGGCGCCGCGTCGGTCACCGGTGAGCAGGTGGAGGGCGGCCTCGCCGAACGCCCGGTGGAACTCGGCCCGGGTCACCCCCCGGCCCGCGAGCTGCGACCGGTCGTCGGCCGCCGCCTGGTCGAAGGCGCGGTCGAGGTCGGCGAGGAAGGGGGCGAGCCAGGTCGTCGACATGCTGGCGGCGAGGGCGGGGTGCTGCCCCAGGCTCCACGCCAGCAGGTTGGCGCCCGAGCGCTCGGGCCCGAGGACGAAGACGGGGCCCTTGCTCATGAGACCCGCCTCATGGCGACGACGGCGGGGCGGGAGCGTCTGGCGCGCCGGCCCCTCTCCCGCAGGGACGGCCCGAAAACGTGGTGGAGACGGATCGGAGGGGCCACGGCGAGGGGTTCGAGCACGGGGGTCTGGCCCCGGGCGACCAGCTCGGCGTTGGCGCGGGCCCGGGCGTGGAGGGTGGCCATGAGCACGATCCGTTCGGGCGACTGCATCCCCGTGCTGGCCGCCGTGGTCAGCGACCCCGCCCGGATCCGACGGGCGTAGCAGAGCTCGGGGACGTTCACCCCCCGCGCCACGTGCATGGCCCTGCGGAGGAACTCCGAGTCGCCACTGAACCGCAGGCCGGTGGCGAACCCGCCGACCCGCGTCATGAGGTCCCGGGAGACGACGCTCGTGGGGTGGAGGAGCGGGAAGCTCGTGGGCTCCTCGGCCAGAGCGGCGTTCACGTCCAGCGGGTAGGTGAACGGCACCGCATCGCCGTGCATCGAGAGCACGCGGAGCTCCTGGCTCCCGACCAGCTCGGCTCCGGTGCGCTCGGCGGCGGCGAGGAGGCGCTCCAGTCGCTCGGGCATCGACCAGTCGTCGGCGTCCTGCCAGAGGTAGCCCTCGTAGGCGGTGTCCCTGACCACCTGCTGGGAGATCCGGTAGGGCCCGACGTTCTTGCGGGCCGCCACCTTGAGCAACGTCACCTGGGGGAAACGGGCCACGATGGCGGCCGGCGGCTCGCCCGAGGCGTCGTCGACGACGACGATGCCGTCGAGGGGGCGCGTCTGGGCGACGAGCGACTCGAGGGCGCCGGCGAGCCATGCCTCGCACTGGTGGTGGGGCACGACCGCGAGCACCGACGAGGCGGTGTGCAGGACGGGAGGGTCTGGCGTCATCGTTTCTCCTCCGACGGTGCGGCGCCCCGGGGCCATGCCCGGCCCGGGTGGCTGAAGTGGTAGGTGGGCGTGGCGCAGAACCTGGCGATCTCCCGGTAGCCGCAGCCCGACAGGAGGGCGTGGAGGCCGGCGTGCTCGACGTCGCCAGCCGCCTCCGCGACGATGTCGGGGCGCTGGGCTTCGAGCAGGTGGCGGGCGCCTTCGAGCGCCTCCAGCTCCATGCCCTCGATGTCGAGCTTCACCAGCCGAACGTCGTCGGCGACCGGTTCGCCGAGCCCGGCGAGCAGTCGGTCGAGGGTGTCGACGGGTACCGTCGGGCCGTCGGCGGCACCGGCAGGGACCACCCGTTGGGCGCCCGCGTTCCCCTCGTACCCCTCGCGGGACGAGAGCCGTCCGGTGCCCGGCCGGGCCCCCACCGCGACGGGCAGCGCCGTCCAGCGCGCCACCCCGTTGGCGCGCAGGTTGCGCACGAGGAGGCGGACGAGGTGGGGGTCGGGCTCGATGGCGACCACTCGGTCGGCGAGAAAACGGCCGAAGAAGACCGAGTGGTTGCCGATGTTGGCACCAACGTCGACGTAGACACCGCCGCGCGGCCCGTGGCCGGCGAGGTGATCGAGGAGGTCGGATTCGTAGAACCGGCGCTGCGTGCGGATGACCCGGAGGATGTGGTCCTCGGGGGCGGCGCCTTCGAGGTCGATGACGACCGTCCCCGCGCCCCCGGCGGGATAGGTGAACCGGGCGCAGGGCGCGGCGGTAGAGGTCATGTCACTCCCAGGGTGGAGAGCAGACGGCCCAGTACCAGGCCGGAGTCGAAGTAGGCCTCGGCCAGCTCCCGCGCCGCCTGACCGTGCTTGACCGGCTCGGCGGCGACCTCGTCCAGGGCGGCGAGGGCATCGTCGACCTCGCTGAAGGCGAGGAGGCCGAGGCCGGTGGGGTAACGGGAGGCGAAGCCGGTGTCCTGGGCGATCACCGGCCGGCCGCTGGCGAGGTAGCAGAGGCTGCGGTCGCTGAGCCACGCGGTGTCGGCCTGGACGTACATGTTCTTGGCGACCGTGAGCTCGGCCCGGGAGCCCTGGATGAAGCGGCGGTAGGTCCAGGCGTCGGAGGCGACGGTGCCGGGGTCGAGGAGCACCCAGCCGTTGGCCTCGAGGAGCTCTCGGTCGGTGTGGTCGGCGGGATGGATGTCGAGGGCCACGCGCAGCGGGAGCGGGCTCCGGGACGCGAGCGGCGCAAACCTCCGCATCTCGTGCGCCCGCAGGCCGTAGGAGCGCCCCTCGTACTCGACAGGTGCGTAGGCGCCGCGCCAGGTGGCGACCGACGTGACCGCTTCCCCCGGAGGCGTCGTGGCCGGCCACTGCTTGAGCACGACCGGCTGCGGCGTCGTCGTCCACCGCAGGCCGCAGGTGGGGATGTGGCAGCCGGGCTGTCCGATGTTCTCGCCGATGGTGACGAAGTTGTCGTGGCCGGCGAAGACGTCGGCCAGCTCGAGGGCCCGCCACATCTGGGGGAAGCCCGGGTCGATGTCGAGGAACACCCGGCGGGGGGCGGCGGCCAGGACTGGTTCGGCCGTCAGGAAGCCCATGACGTTGAGGAGCAACGCCGACCTCCTCGTGCGCTCGACGACCTCGTCGACGGGCAAGCCGGCCGCCCCGTTCCCCTCGTGGTCGAGGAGCGCCCACGCCCCCTCGAGCCCGAAGCCGCTCATCAGACGCTCGAGGGAGGCGGCGGGGGCAGCGGTGCCGGTGCCGGCGGCCAGCTGGTCGACGAAGAGCACGTCCCACCCGAGGCGCCGGAAACCGAGCAGGTACTGCAAGAAGACCCAGGCGTGGCCGCCATGGCGCGGCTTCTGGGCGAGCGATCCGGCCACGACGACGGTGTCCCGGCGGCTCAAGTGGCCACCTGCCCGCGCTCGGCCCCGGCCAGGCGGTACAGGACGCCCGTGTCGTCAGCGGCGGCAACGGCCCGGTAGCGACGGTCGAGGTGGCGCTGGAGCTCGGGGTAGTGAGTGAGCCACCAGGAGGCGGGCGCCGGCACCAAC